>JBFMDV010000023.1 GCA_040753875.1 Candidatus Zixiibacteriota bacterium
CCGCACCCAGGCATCGATCACCCGTTGCTCCTCAGAAGACAGCGCGATTGGCTCGGCGATATTCATCGCTGGCCAAAATATCAAAGTTCAAATCAAATGTCAATACAATTATGAAACACTACACTAGGATGTCACGAAAGCTAGTTCCTGAATCCGGTGCGGGTGATCTGCATTCGCGATTAGTGATACTGTTTGTTGTAGCCAGCGTTTGTGCCCTCACACTCGCGTGCCCAAAAGGGTACAGGTATTACCGCGTAACATCACCAGGTTTCCATGCTGTTAATGTGAAGCCTTGGACGACATTCAGGCGTCACTACGATGGATTTGATATTGAGACGCGGGCACAACTTGGACCTGCACTTGGGCAAATAACAATTGATGTAATTGTCAGCAATCAATCTGTTGAGAGTCTCTCATATTGCATGGATAAGGTCATGCTAGAGGACCGATGCAAACAATCAATTAACTTCGAAGGTGCTGTGATTCACCACGGAACGAGGACATCAGGCTCACTTCAGGAGTCAGACATTTGTGCGAAGGCTGTTCCCGGGAAACATGTTGCGATTGGGTTAACCTTTTCATCACCCCAAGAGAATGGAATGGATACTGCACGTGACTCGTGCATTGCGCAACTGCTTGCGACTATCGGTACAGTTACGACTTTCCCCCAACACGAGGTGATCCTCATTGACAGTGTGAACTATTCGGGTTTGGTGAAAGGTGGATGGAGATAAGGTCCAAGGTACATTCGACGTCAGACAGATTCAGAGATGGCACCCGGCAGACATCGATGCCAATGAAGGGCTCTCTGGTGGGGGCGGTGGCGGTTTGCAGTGCCCCAGCCCAGCCTTGTCGGGGACGTACTACCTGCCATTCCCACCCGCAAGCGGGTGGGGCACCCCGCGGTTGGTGGCTGTTAACGTCGTGCAAGAGAGTGATTGACAACAACCGACCTGATGCTTAGTACTGGGGCATGCCGAAACTTCGACACTATGACCATCTGGGAACTGCTCGCTTCGTCACCTTCAGTTGTTATAATCGTCAGCAATTGCTTACGAATCTCGTGGCCAGAGAGACCGTTCTCGCAGAACTCTCCAGATTACGCGGCGTGTATCGCATCCGCCTTCTTGGATATGTAATTATGCCGGAGCATGTACATCTGGTCCTTCTTCCGCCGGACGATCTCAGGCTCGGCCCGACGATTGGCGTATTTAAGACTCGTTCTGCGCACACGATCCTGAGTTGGATGCGATCCGACCCACAGCATGCCTGGTGGATACAAAGGCGTGCTTCGGGGGGCGCCGCGGTGTGGGAACGGCGGTGCTATGATCACAACTGTAGGACGCCCGAGATTGTGATTGAGAAGATCAAGTACTGTCACGACAATCCGGTGAAGCGAGGACTGGCGGATCGACCAGAGGACTGGCAGTGGTCGAGCTGTCGTTGGTATCTGGGACAGCGTGAGGGAGTGCTGGAGATCGACGGGATAGAGTTGTAAAACACGCACGAATGAAAATATTATAATCCAACCAGCAAGAGCGTGGGTGGCCCACCTGCTTGCAGGTGGGGTTCAAGAGGATAATTGACGGTTAAACCCACCCGCAAGCGGGTGGGGCACCAATCACTCGCTCGGTGGCTTCAGACGCCTACTTCTTCACCAGCATCTCATGCGAATGCTCATTTGGGCCGGTGGCCTGTGCTTCGCGAATCTCATGCGCAAGTCTGACTGAGGGATACGCATCCTTCAAACCAAAGCCGTTGCCGGCAAGCGTTCGCTTGTAGACTTCGGTGTGAAGCTCGGTGAATCCCTCGGAGAACTCCGCCTCTGTCCCATCGATAGTGATTGAGCGGAAAGTCGTCTGTTCTTTCTTGAGCGCCTCCGCATGTAGATCGGTGCGGTCGATGGACAGAAACCACCGCACGCGTGCCCGCTCGAGTTCAAGATAGCCACCTGTACGAGTCGGAGTTGCCTGATGCACCTCACTGTGCTGGACATCGCCAAAGAACCAGATAAGCAGATCGAAAAAATGAATGCCTATGTTGGTAGCCAGCCCGCCGGAGCGGTCCGCTTGCCCTTTCCATGAAACCAGATACCAGGCGCCGCGAGAGGTGATGTAGGTCAGCACGACATCATGCTTTTTGCCCGATTTCTCGGCGCGCAGTTTGTCGTGCAGCGCGATTAAGGCAGGGTGGACGCGCAACTGGAGAATGGTGTTTACCTTGCGGCCATGCTCTTTTTCGAGTTCCTCAAGCGCCTCGAGGTTCCACGGGTTCAGCGCCAGTGGTTTCTCGCAGATGGCATCGGCACCGATGCGCAGCGCAAACCGTACATGGGCATCGTGCAGATAGTTCGGCGAACAGATCGAGACATAATGCGCTCGGTGCTCCTCACCCATGCGACGGAGTTTCTCCAGGTGCCGATCGAACCGCTCGAACTCGGTGAAGAACTTGGCCTGGGGGAAGAAGCGGTCGAGAATCCCGACTGAATCGTTCGGGTCGACAGCTGCGAGAAGGTTGTTACCGGTATCCTTGATGGCTTTCAGGTGGCGCGGGGCGACAAAGCCGCCAACACCAGTTATGGCAAAGTTTCTGGACATCTGTGCTCCTCTGGTTCTGTATCGGCAAACCGGCAGGTGTCATTGGCACGCCGCTCGGAACGGTGTAAGCTATCGCTATGATAGGATTCGTCAAGGAGTTTGTTTTGAGGAGCGATCCATAGCTCGTGCATCCGTCGGAGAACGTCAGCACTCCGTACTCCGAAAGTGTGTCTGCCAAAAACCAGTTGACCCACAACGGCATACGTCCTTATTTTGCCTCACGATTTGGTGCTTGAAATGACTGGAAGAGGATATCTATGAAAGATTTCGTGCTGCGGCTGTTGCCGGAGATTCAGCAGATAAAGAACAAAGAACTCCAGACCCAGGTGATGGAATGCTGGCAGGATGCCATCAAATTCCGTGGCTGGACCGAAGAACTGCTTCGGAATATACCATTCACCTTGCTGGCGCAGAATGTCAAGATCACGTTTATCGACCATGTCCGGGCGGTCTGTAAGATGTGCATTGCTGTCGATGAGGTGCTTGATGAATGCCATGGCCCTCGCAAAGCACATGTTAACAGGGATTATCTCATAGCCGGAGCGCTTCTGGCCGATGTCGGCAAGTTGCTTGAGTTCGAGATAGTCGATGGCAAACCGGTGAAGTCGACCTATGGCCAGCATATTCGTCATCCGTTCAGCGGAGTCGGATTGGCGTTCAAGCATGGGTTACCATCGGAAGTGATGCATATCATCGCCACGCATTCTAAAGAAGGGACCGGCGAAAAACGGAGCCCGGAGAGCATCATTTTCCACCATGCTGATTTCATTGATTTTGATCTGGTGCAGTGAGTGCCTGAGATGTCACAGAACTTAGTCGAAAAGATCGCACAGAAATACGCCGTCGGTTTGGAACCGGGACATGAGGTTCATGCCGGTGATTACCTGTCGATTCAGCCGGCGCACGTGATGACGCACGACAACACCGGCGCGGTGATTCCCAAGTTCAAGGAGATCGGCGCCACGAAGATTCACAATGTCCGCCAGCCGGCGTTCACGCTGGATCACGATATTCAGAACACCGACGAGAAAAACGTTTCAAAATACGCCAAGATTCAGGCGTTCGCAAAAGAGAAGGGGGTCGATTTCTATCCGGCCGGACGAGGTATTGGGCACCAAATTATGTGTGAGGAAGGATACGCCTGGCCAGGAACGATGGTTGTCGCTTCCGACAGCCACTCCAACATGTACGGCGGACTCGGCTGCCTGGGCACACCGATAGTCAGAACTGACGCCGCTGCCATCTGGGCGACCGGTCGCACCTGGTGGCAGGTGCCGCCGGTGGCAAAAGTGGAACTGACCGGCAGACTCCGTCCGGGAGCAACCGGCAAGGACGTGATTATTACATTGTGTGGTGTTTTCAACAAGGATGAAGTCCTCAATCACGCGGTGGAGTTTGTGGGGGATGGTGTGGCGACACTTTCTGTCGATGATCGGCTGGCTATTGCCAACATGACTACCGAATGGGGGGCGCTGGCGGGTCTGTTTCCAATAGACACTGTCACGATCAATTGGCTGCGCAGTCGGGTTGCGACAATAGCAAAGCGTGGATTGGCGGGAGTAGCATCGGATGCCGACGGGAACGGCATACACCCGCGCATGAATGAAACGCGTCTCAGACAGCTTGAATCGAATATACCGAGAGCGGATTCAGTCGCTGTATACGTCAAGACACTCTTGCTCGACTTGGGCACGGTATCCCCACATGTCTCTGGCCCTGACCATGTGAAGGTGATGACCTCGATTCCGGAGATCCGCAAAAAGCAGGTAAAGATTCAGAAAGCGTACCTGGTGTCCTGTGTCAACAGCCGCGTGGAAGATCTGGCGGCAGCAGCAAAGACGATTCGAGGGAAGAAGGTGTCGCCGGGTGTTAAGTTCTATGTGGCTGCGGCCTCGAACGAAGTTCAGGCTGAGAGCGAACGGAGAGGTGACTGGCAGGTGCTGCTGGACGCCGGTGCAATCCCGCTTCCTCCCGGATGTGGCCCCTGTATCGGGTTGGGTACCGGACTTCTGGAGGACGGCGAAGTTGGAATCTCGGCCACCAACCGGAATTTCAAAGGGAGGATGGGCTCCCGGAGTGCGCAAACGTATTTAGCATCGCCGGAGGTCGTGGCAGCCTCGGCAGTGACGGGGATGATCGACCTGCCCGGGTTTGGTGATGAAGTTAAGGTAAAAGCATCGATCAAGGAACCAGTCTCTGCCATAGCTTCGACCGGCAGAGTAAAAGTGCTGCCTGGGTTCTCGGAGACGATCGTTGGGGAGCTAATCTTCTGCCACCAGGATAATATCAACACCGACGGCATTTATCCCGGCAAGTACACTTATATGGATGACTTCACGCCGGAGCAGCAGGCGCAGGTGGTCATGGAAAACTACGATCCGGAGTTCATTCAGATCGTGAAGAAAGGTGACATTCTGGTCGGCGGATTCAACTTTGGCACCGGCAGTTCGCGCGAGCAGGCGGCGACATCGCTCAAATATCGCGGCATTCAACTGGTCGTGGCCGGGTCGTTCAACGAGACGTACAAGCGGAACGCGTTGAACAATGGATTTCTTGCTATCGAAGCGCCGGAGTTTGTGCTCGCGTTGAAAGGTCGTTTCGGTACAGGGAAGCTTTCGGTCCGAACCGGCGTAATGGTGAGACTCGATTTTGTCAACTCGACACTTTCCGGCGAGAGGAAAACGTATCCTATCAGTCCGGTAGGTGCTGCGGCGCAGGAACTGATACTGGTCGGCGGATTGGAAAACTGGGTGAAAAGGAATCTTAACAAGTAACGATACGGGCAATCAATGACAACAGATAAATCGATGTCGCGACAGATATCTGAGTTTGCAGTGGGGCTTTCGTATAAAGACCTTCCATCAGATGTAGTTCACGAGGTCAAGCGGTATATCTATGACTCGGTCGGCTGCGCGTACGGCGGATATCATACCAAAGACGTGCAAATCCTCCGCGACATCTATACCGATTTGGGGGGCAAGGAGGAAGCGACCCTCATTGGGTTCGGCGACAAAATGCCGGCGGTGAATGCCACACTTGTAAATTCGCTCATGGTGCGGGCGCTCGATTTCAATGACATCTACTGGAAAGAAGACCCATCGCATCCCTCGGATATCATCCCGGCGGCTTGGGCGGTGGGGGAGATGGTGGATGCGTCTATGAAAGAGGTCATAGTTGCTATCGTTCTCGCCTATGAATTTGAAATGCGACTCTGCGAATTCGCCGTGCCTGGAGTGCGAGAACGTAAATGGCATCACGCCACGTTGACGCAGTTCGTGTCGCCCATAGTGGCCGGAAAGCTCCTGGGGCTGACAGTTGACCAGATGGTGAACGCTATCGGCATCAACGGTTGCCACAACCATACTATCGGTTGCCCGACCGCCGGTAAGTTGACCATGATGAAAAATACAGTCGATCCGATGGCCACTCAGAGCGGGGTGTTCGCGGCACTCATGGCGCAGAAAGGGTACAGCGGCACCGAGGCAGTGTTCGACGGCAAAGAGGGGCTGATGGATGTGTTCGGCCCGAACTGGGCGAAAGACAAGCTGGTCGGCAATCTGGGTGACAAGTTCAAGATTCGTGAATGCAGCATGAAAGCATTCCCGACCGAGGCGCTCACGCACACGCATATCACCTGCACTTTGAAAGTGATTCGTGACAACAATATCAGCTATGACAACATCGAACAGGTGACGGTGACTACAATCGCCCGGGCCTGCGACATTCTGTTCGACCCGCACAAGTATCGTCCGGAGTCGCGTGAGACGGCGGACCATTCGCTGCCGTACTGTATCGCGGCGGCGATTGTGGATCGGAAGATAACCACGCAATCCTTCTCGGACGAGAAGCTCAAGGACCCGCGCATTTGGCAGGTGATCGACAAGATCAAAGGTGAGGCATCGACCGAGTTTGAGAAGATGTTCCCGACCAAGCAGCCCTCGAAAGTGGTTGTGCGAACGAAGGACGGGCGGGAGTTTTCGGCCTATCTGGAGTATCCGAAAGGGGACCCGCGCGAGCCGATGAGCATGGAAGATCTGGAATCGAAGTTCAACGCGCTGTCCGATCCCCTTCTCAAACCTGAACGTCAGAAGGAAGTCAAAGAGAAGATATTCAACTGCGAGAAGCTGTCGGCGCGCGAGTTCATGAAGGGGCTGGTGGCGTAATGACAATATGCCGAGATTGCTTCGGCGAAGCGCCTCGCAATGACTCGTAAGGTGAGTATCGAGAGATTTGATTGTTGGCAGGAAATAGTAGGTCGGGTTCCGAGTCCACTTCGGGCGAGAAATCCGACAATCGTTAGGGTCAAATGGTCAAAGAGAAAACGCACAAAGTCAGACCGCAGGTCCTGAAGGGGTTTCGGGATTATCCGCCCGAAGAGCAGATCGCCCGCGAAAAGATGTTGGGTAAGGTCCGTGAAGCGGTCGAGTTGATGGGGTTTCTGCCGCTGCAGACGGCATCGCTTGAATTTGCCGAGACGTTGCTTGGCTCTCATTACACCAAGGACTCACTGGCGGAACTATTTGGATTCCATGGTCCTGACGATGTGGAAATGGCGTTGCGTTACGAGTTTACGCTGTCGTTGGCTCGCTACGTCGCCAGCCAGTCGGATTTGGCCATGCCGTTTCGTCGGTATCAGTACGGTAATGTCTGGCGAGTAGACAAACCTGGGCCGGGTCGGTTCCGCGAGTTCATGCAGTTCGACATCGACATTGTGGGTACCCAGAATCTTTTGGCCGATGCCGAAATCATCGCGGCGATGGTGACAATACTTGAGCATCTCGGTGTGGAACGATTCAAGGTCAGATTCTCCGATCGCAAACTGTTAAATGGTGTCATCGTGTGGGCAGGTGTGCCGCATGAGCGGGCTCCGGATGTCATGCGGGTAATTGACAAACTGGAGAAGCAGGGAAAAGAAGCGGTGATGCTGGAACTTGGGCCAGGAAGAACGGATAAGTCGGGGGACAAGATCACAGGACTCAACTTGAGCGCGAACCAGATCGACAGGATTGGACAGTTTCTCGAACTGGCCTCTGCACACGAGGGGGACCCGCTGAAGAAGATTGAGCAATTGGCAGGCGGCGTGACGGCCTCAGCTGAGGGAGTCAGTGAGCTTACGCAGATCGCTTCGCACCTTCAGGCCATGGGCGTCTCGACAGATAAGACGACGATTGACCTCACTATCGTTCGTGGCCTTGGTTACTACACCGGCCCGGTATTCGAAACCACGCTGCTTGACCTGCCTGAATTCGGCTCGGTCTTTTCCGGCGGGCGGTATGACAATCTGGTGGAGCGATTCCTCAACAAGTCCATCCCTGCAGTCGGCACATCGATGGGGGTTGATCGGTTACTCGCCGCGTTGATTCAACTGAAGGCGCTGAAGCTGACGTCGTCGACCTCGCAGGTGCTGGTGACGGTGATGGACCGGGAACGGCTGGCGGATTACTTGGCCATTCTCAGAGAGCTGCGAGGGGCAGGAATTCCATCGGAAATCTACTCGGGCGATACCAAGAATCTGACCAAGCAGATCAAGTACGGTGATAAAGTGGGGATACCATTTGCCGTAATTGCCGGTTCCGATGAGTTTGCCTCGAATCAGGTCACGGTCAAAAATATGGCGGCCGGAGCGCAAAAGGCCCACGGCACCGCCAACCGGGAGCAGTGGCTGGCTGCGGAGGGGTTTCAGGAGCGGATTGCCAGGTCCGACCTGGTCAGGTATCTCAAAGAACGGCTTACGCCTGCGTCATAATCGACCATTCTTGACTATAATCAAGGCCGACAACCCCATGACATCCGATATTCCCGGCATGGAATCGAAAGTCGCCACCCGGAGGCAAATACCGGTCGGGGTACAGTTGCGGAGAAGGCACGAACGGAACAGCGCTCAGCCATTTCGATTCTACGCTCAGTTGTTTTCGCTGGCGATCAATCTCTGGATAGGCGCGCAGTTCTATCTCTGGTACAGTTCACTTCAATCCGGAGTCGGTGGCCCGATAGTCTCCCGTCCGCCCGGGGTGGAGGGATGGCTACCCATCGGTTCGCTGGTGGGGTCACGGTACTTCTTCGCTACCGGCATTCTTAATACGATCCATCCGGCGGGACTGGTCATCCTGGTGGTGATCCTTCTGACAGCCTTCGTGTTCAAGAAGGGATTCTGTTCATGGGTCTGTCCGATTGGATTCATCTCGGAGATGCTCGGGGACCTTTCAGACAAACTATTCCGAAAGAGAATCAAACCACCCCGCTGGCTGGACTATCCGCTTCGCTCGCTCAAGTATCTTCTGCTGTTGTTCTTTGTCTACGCTGTGTTTATCAGCATGACTTCTGATTCCATCAAGGCGTTTCTCTATTCGGATTACAACGTGGTTTCGGATATCCTGATGCTTCGCTTTTTCACCGATATCAGCATGTTCGCACTGTCGGTAATAGCCGTGCTTTTCGCATCTTCGCTTATCGTGCGTGGCTTTTGGTGCCGCTACCTGTGCCCGTATGGTGCGTTGCTTGGGTTGGCGAATCTGATTTCCCCCACCCGGATCCGCCGCAACGCCTCTTCCTGCATTGATTGCGCCGCGTGCGCCAAAGTCTGCCCAGCGTTCATCAAGGTGGACAGAGTAACTGAAGTGGTCTCGGATGAGTGTGTCGGTTGCATGGCGTGTGTGGATTCCTGCCCGGTGAAACAGACGCTTGAGATTCACATGGTGAGAAAGAACCGAACCGTCTCAAGCGTCAAATGGGCTGTGGTACTGGTCATCTTCTTCTGGGGCGCCCTGCTGGCGGCCAAGCTGTTTGGTCCGTGGGGCAATTCAATCACCACAGAGCAGTATCGCGAGTACATACCCGGAGTCGAGAAGGGACAGTACACACACCCATCATACTAACCAACGAACATGCTCACGCGGTAGCCATAGGTCGGGTTCCGAGTCAGCTTCGGATGAGAAACCCGACAATGATCATAGATAGTAGCCGCCGGTATGCACAAGCAGTCCTTCTTTGAGCAATACGCGCACGAATACGATGCGCTCACGAACGCCTCCACACGGGTCGATAAACATCGTCAGGAGGTAGCGGCGCTGATTGAGCGGTTCAATCCAACCCGCGTGCTCGATGCCGGCTGCGCCACCGGATTGACCAGTTCGCTGTTTGCGGAGGCCGGCGTTGCCACCGTGGGTCTTGATCGGTCGCGTGCGATGCTGACGGTGGCACGCCGTAAGTTCGCCGGAGCAAGCTTGCCGCTTCGCTTTCAATATGGGAGGTTTGAGGCATTACCCAGGAGTCTCGACGTGCGTTTCGATCTGATCGTCTGTCTGGCGAACAGTATCACCGGCGTGAATTCGATAGCGAATCTGAAGCGCAGTCTGATGAACTTCAAGCGAGCGCTCAAACCGGGTGGAGCGCTCGTCATCCAGCTGCGAAATATCAATGCCATCAAACAGGGAGAGATCGTGCCGGTCCGTGCCACTCAGCACGACGGTATCCTTTATCTCAGATATATGGAGCGGATCGGCTCCCGCACGATCCTTCACATCGTTCGGGCAGACCTGAGCAGCCGTCCGGTAACATTCGAACCGTTCCGTAATGAGAGTGAGAACTTCTCGTTTGCACAGATCCGGTCGGCGTTACGAGCGATAGGCTGGCGTCATATCACGGCTTACTCCGATCTGACACTAAAGAGTCGATTCGTCCGACACTCGGTCGACTTGGTCTTCGTGGCGTACCCCCCGACGGCGCGTTAATCGTTGCTTTCAACAGCAGTTTCCGTATCTTCCCGCCTTCAATATGAAGCTACTTTACGCCATTCTCGCGCTGGTTCCTCTTTACGGAGGGGGAACACCTGCTCAACCGGCCCCACGCACCGTCAGCCGGTCGGTATCGGTAGAAGCATTCCGCCCGGTCGGCAACACCAGAATCTGGACATTCGTGAGTCGGGACTCAGCCGTCGGCCAGCTTACCTCGACCATCGTTGAGCGGACTGTCCTCGACGGTCACGATGCTGTGAAGATATCCGAAAAGTTGAGTTTCGACTACCGGAAGATTGGTTCGGAGTTGACGATCAGCACCGAAGGGGACCATTTCGTTGCGCCGCAAGGGGCGTACCTTGGTGACGATCTGTCGGTATCGATAGCGGGCCAGACGGAGGCGCTGAGCATCCGTCGACAGGGGGACAGTGTTGTTACGACCTTCACACGCGCCGGCTCGAAAGTTTCGCAGGCGCGGTATTTTCCGTCGTACGGGCTGGCCTGGGATAACAACTTTCTCGACCAACTGGAAATTCTGCTGGCCCTGCGGGACCTGACGGTCGGCGATGTTGTTATCGACACCGTATTCGCCGCTCAACCGATGGTGACGTCGCCGGTACACGCCCGTGTGGATCGCTTTGGGTTTGTCCGGCTATTTGAAGGGCGGTCCGATTCCTGTTTCATAATCACGCTGATTGAGCCGCAGCAATGGGTGCTGTTTTTCACGCCAGACAAGCGACTGGTGAAAGTGGAAATGCCGGGCCAGAGCACCAAGGTATACCTCGATCTCGTTCGTCAAACTACGCAGCCGAAACCGCAAGCGGCCAGGTTGAACCTCGCGTTACTTTCTCGAATGATCCCTTCGTACCTGGGGTATTTCATCATAACCGTTCTGGCGCTGGCCTTCTACGTGCGTGGCGGTTACCGGTGGGGAGTTTCGTATATCGCGCTGATCGTTGGAGCCATACTGGCCGTGTCGGTCCCCTGGGTGCAGGAACCGATGCAGATGTGGCTGATCACCAAGTGGCTTATTCCACAGGTGACCAAGGGGGGCTCCCTCTACTTCTGGGGGTTGCTGCCCGGACTGGCGGCGGGTCTGTTCCAGACGATCCTCCTTCTGGTTGCCTTGTTTGCCGTGGTGCGGTGGCGCCGTCCTTCGACCTCCCGGATCGCCGTGATTGGGGCCTTCTGCGGCGCCGGAATTGGTCTGCTGGAGGCAGGCTACCTCGGATATGCCACTCATGCAACGACCGTCTTCTCGTTCCAGTTGCTGGAGCGCGGTTCCCTGATCCTCTTCCACGTGACCGCGGGGCTTGTCGTCGGTGATGCGCTGACAATGGACGATAGCAGTTTGCTCAAAGTGCTCGGGATCACAGTGCTGGTGAATACATTCTTCCGGTACCTGCCGGTTTTCGTCCAGCAGAAAGCGCTTTCCATTGAGATCACGTATTTCCTCATGTCTTTCGCCTGCCTGGCTATGGTGGCAGCGACGCTGCTGTATCGGCGAAAAGCCGAATAGTCCTTTGATGTTGACGGGAATGTCGGCGCTCGCTATTATCGGGCCTGTCCGAGCGGTTGTGCGGCCATGAAGTTGTTGGCCGGTGTGGTCATTTCATGCGATAGGGAGTTCGCGAAGTAGATGTCGCTAAAAGTAGCCTTTGCCGGTGTGGATATCGGCGGCACGAATATCAAGTATGGGCTCGTGGATCCAAAGGGAAAGGTCCTGTTTCGCGAGCAACGCCCCACCATGGTGGAAAAAGGGGCTGAACCGCTCATGCATCTCGTCACGAACATTGCGGAGCGTCTGTTGTATTATGCCGCAGACGAGGAGTTCGAGATCAAGAGTCTGGGAGTAGGGACTCCGGGAGCGGTCGACACGCGGATTGGCAAGGTGATCAGCCTGAGCCCGAATATCAATGGCTGGCAGGGGATGGAGATAGGACGGATTCTTCGCGAACGTCTCAATCTCCCCGTTCATGTCGATAACGATGTCAACGCCATGGCGCTCGCCGAATCCAAGTTTGGCGCCGGGGTCGGTTACAATTCGGTAATCTGTGTGGCAGTAGGTACGGGCGTAGGTGGCGGTATCGTAATCGATGGCAAGATATGGCGCGGCGCGAACTACACGGCCGGTGAAATTGGGCACCTTTCTATCGATTTCGATGGCCCCAAATGCAGGTGCGGTAGCCGGGGATGTCTTGAAGTGTACTGCTCATCCGAGGCGATGATTGAACGCGTTAAGATACTGCTTAACAATCAGTTAACGCCGACGCTTGAAGAAGTACTTGATGGCAATCTTGAAAACCTCAGCATCAAGAAGTTGTTTGCCGCGGTTAAGCGTGGGGATGAGATCGCCCAGCAAGTGGTGGATGAAACTGCCGGGTATCTGGGAGCCGGTCTGGCCGGGGTGGTGAACCTTTTGAACCCGGAGATCGTAATAATCGGTGGCGGTATTGCCGATGGCGGCGGTGGGTTTATTGAAGCCATAACGGCGGAGATACGCAAGCGGGCGTTTGGCTCGGCTGTCGAGAAACTGCGTGTCGCCAAGGCTACGCTGGGTAACGATGCCGGGTTTATCGGCGCCAGCATTCTGGGTGAATACAAGAACTGAGTTGCGGAGGATCGCATCATGGGACCGGAGACGCCGAGCTTGCCACTTACATTCAATCTGACCAAATGGCATGGCTACGGCCTTGCCGGGATCTATCTGCTGTATGCCGGGGTGAAGATCATCCTGTCGTTTCTCGACAGAACGTACGCCGACATGGGACAGTCATTCCTGTTTCTGATCGTCGGTATCATCCTCATATCGGTTGTCTTCGCGTACCGCGATCTGAAAGCGTGGGGTTGGTATGGTCTGGTAGTTATGAACGCGGTCGTCATTCTCCTTAGTTTGTTCGGACTTAGCCATTATGAATATATCGTGATGATGGTATTGTCGCTGGCATCGCTGGCGCTTTTGTTTGCCGCTCCGACCAAACGGTTCGTGTTCAAGAGCCGATAAAACCATTTGACATCGCCGAAAATCCGGATAATTTTCCGGTTCCCGACAAGCAAAGTCTGTTCTGGCGCCCTAGCTCAGTTGGTAGAGCAACGGACTGAAAATCCGTGTGTCCGCAGTTCGATTCTGCGGGGCGCCATTTTCTTTGTCTCACCTGCCGCGCAATAATGCCGTGGAATCTCAGTGCCTTACCTGAGGGCTGTGCTCTTTGGTGCTCGGTTGAATCGATGAAACTGAAAGAGAATGACACCGAGCAGGACCGCCACCAAAGCGACGGCGACGACTGCGATCAAGATCAGAAGGATGAGCCAGATTGACATTCAACCGCTCCTTTGTCTTAAGGTACCAGTCAGCCTGCCCGTTTGGGAGAGGCTCTGTATCGTGAACTGATCTGTGTCGGTCGCTATACACTCGAAAGTGGATAGTGTACTCCCGAGTGTACTTTCACGCCTTATGAGAATAAAACAAGTTGACTGTTTAGGCCATTATTGTATAGTTTCCAATGTACGGGATTTAGAAACTAACGCAAGACAAATAAAACCGGAATGAATCGACTCCCTCGGCAACTGACTCCGCTACTGGTGATCTTTGTGGTCGCTATAGGCAGTCTGTTCGTCGCACGTCATCTGCTCGTCCCAAGGACTTTCGGCGAATACGGTCACTATCGCGCCGCCGCGGTAGGGGAGATCGCCGGACAGGAGTTCACCTATGCGGGATCGCTCGCGTGCGCAGATTGTCATAGCGATGTCTACGACCTCAAGCAAAACTCATTTCATGCCGGCGTGGCATGCGAGGTCTGTCATGGACCGGCCAAAAGACATGTCGACGCCCCGGATGAGTTCGTCCCGGAGAAGCCGAAAGGCCGTGGGTTCTGCCCCTTGTGTCACGGTTATAACCCATCGCGCCCCTCCGGTTTTCCGCAGATTTTGCCCGATGTTCATAATGCCGGAAAAGCGTGTATGACCTGTCACGAGCCGCATAATCCGACGCTACCGCACCCACCGGAGGAATGCAGCGCTTGCCATCGCGAGATAGCCAGCAAAAAGATGGTCTCGCGGCACACGAACGTAGCATGTACCGTTTGTCATACCGTTCCCCCCGAACATTATCAAAACCCGCGACTGGCGCTGGCCAAGAAACCTCTCAGCAAGGCGGTGTGTGGCCAGTGTCATGCGAGCGACGCTTCGAGTTCAAGAGAAATCCCACGGGTCGATATGACCGCGCACGGCGGTCGGTACCAATGCTGGGATTGCCATTACCCCCATTATCCGGAGGCAATACAATGAAGAAACTCGGTACGGATATGCCCCGGCGAGAATTCCTTGAGAATTGCTCGCGCGCCTTGCCCCCCTGGCTGCTTGTTTTTTCGGTGGTCGGTTCGGCCGAGTCCCTGGTAGCAGACGAAGAAGGCCAATATGATGCCTCAAAGCACAACTATGCCATGGGCGTCGATATTCATCGATGTATCGGGTGTGGTCGTTGTGCCGATGCCTGTAAGAAGGAGAATAAGGTCCCGCTGGAGCCCACTTTCTTCCGAACCTGGGTCGAGCGATACATAATTCCGACGAGCGGGGAGGCAAGAGTCGACAGCCCCAACGGCGGTATTGACGGATTCCCTGAACCACAGGAGGATATCGATGTCCTCCGGACCTTCTTCGTCCCCAAGCTGTGTAACCACTGTGCCAATCCACCGTGCGTGCAGGTCTGTCCTGTCGGGGCGACGTTTGAGTCGCGCGACGGCGTCGTTCTGGTAGATGATTCCTATTGCGTCGGTTGCCGGTATTGTATCCAGGCATGCCCCTATGGCGCTCGGTACCTGCATCCGGAAAAGAAAGTCGCCGATAAGTGCACATTCTGTTACCATCGGATCACAAAAGGACTGGCGCCGGCATGCGTCGAGGTATGTCCGACCCAGGCGCGAATTTTCGGAGAATCCGGCCAACAGAGCAGCCCGCTCCGACATTTCTTGCGCTTCAATGATGTGAGCGTGCTCAAACCCTGGCTTAATACCTCGCCGAAAGTGTACTATGCAAACGCAGATGGGGAAGTGAGGTAACCCGTGTTATTCGCATCGATTGCGGCGGTCCAGAACCTTCCCGAAGCGACCGGCTACATGTATCCGAATGAATTTGAGCTCCATTGGGGCTTGCTTATTGTCGTTTACCCTTATTTGACCGGTCTGGTCGCCGGGGCCTTTATTCTGGCGTCTCTGGAACGGGTATTTAACGTAAAAGCTCTTCAGCCGGTGTATCGCCTGTCCCTTTTGACGGCCCTGTCGTTTATGCTGGCGGCCCCGCTTCCCCTTCTGGCCCACCTGGGTCACCCGGAGAGAGCTCTGGAAATGTTCCTGACACCACACACGCAGTCGGCCATGGCCATGTTTGGCTTTGTATACGCCTGGTATCTTGCGGTGGTATTATTGCTGGAAATCTGGTTTGACTACCGTAAGGCGATCGTAATGTGGTCCCGTGAATCGAAAGGTGTCAGGAAGTTCATCTACAAAGTGTTGAGTCTCGGAGCTACAGATACCACAGACGCCGCCGTCAATTTCGATGACAAAATCGGTCGGGTCATCACCATTATCGGTATCCCCTCGGCTTTCTTGCTGCACGGCTATGTCGGTTTCATCTTCGGCTCGGTCAAGGCGAACCCGTGGTGGAGCTCCGTGCTTATGCCGATCGTGTTTCTCTTTTCAGCGATTGTCTCGGGCATCGCTTTGGTGCTGCTCGTCTACATGGTTACAACGATGCTTCGCTGGAAGCAGATAAGCATGACCTGTCTCAACAAGCTGGGGGAATTGCTATTGTATGCCCTTATTGTCGATTTCGCTCTCGAGTTGCTCGATTTCATACATCGCTTATATGAATCGGAAGAATCCATCAATATCCTCCGCGAGATGATCTCAGGGCGGTTATTCATCAGCCTCATCGTCACACAGATTCTACTCGGAACCGCAATCCCCATGCTCTCATTGGCCTGGGCCCGCTTCGGTCGTCTGCCCGATGAAATGCGTAAAATCTTGTTCCTGATCGCTGCTTTCCTTGTTCAAGTTGGTATCTTCAGCACGCGCTGGAATGTCGTGATCGGAGGACAGCTCTTCTCGAAGAGTCTGCGAGGATTAACCGTGTACAAGTTAGAGCTCATGGGCCTTGAGGGTCTGTTCATGGCTATGGCGCTGCTGGCGCTTCCGTTTGTCATCCTCTTTGTCCTCACGAAGTTGTTGCCACCCTGGGCACCATCTGAAGCATCAGTCTCAACCGAGACCTAAATCTCCCAGGATACTTTTCCGTATTTGGGGGAATTTAATGTGGTGAGTGCCTTGGCGCCGAAATTGGCAATACCGGTGTTCTGAAATTCAGTGCGCTTGCGAACTCGACGACGAACAGTTTCCGCACGTCCCGCCACCACACGCCTTGATCTCGCTGGTGATCATGTCGACGCGAATATCGGCTTCCATGCGAATCCCCTTTTCCGTACCTATCACGGAGATAACGATGCACTGGTCAGAAGGTCGAGAAGGAACAAGGCCCAGAAACGCCGAAAGTCCCTGTTGGAGTGCCGCCAGGTGCTTACGGGTGAGAAACTCCCATGTTTCGCTTAGAGTAGGCATAGCGGCCAGCACGGCTTCCGGCTTCGCCTCAAGGACTTCCTGGGCAGGTCTATTTGCCACCAACTTGCGTAACAAAGAGGGGTTTCCTACTGACCCACCACAGGTGAGTTTCGAAAGCGAGTAATGCACCACGCGGTCCTGCTGGTCCAGCGTGACAGTCAGTTGTTCTGTGACATCCTGGCACGGCATCCTTAAATATACTGTCGCTCACCCAAGTCCGTCAAGGTATCTTCCGAAAGGGACTGCTATTACTACAGTGAATACCTTAGGGGCAAGTCACGATGGCTGCCCGGCACCTAACAAGTTGTTCTTTTGTGGTTTTCTTTTTACACGGGGAGTGTATATTGGTGTTGTACGTAGACTGGACCGTCCGGTTTATTCGGACGATATAGCTGATAAGGGAAAGGATGACGTCTATGATTACCGATGTCAATCACCGCGTTCATACCGATAAATGGGGCATTGCCGAGCACGTTATCCGATTGGAGACATCGATCATCCGCGAGATACTAAAGATCTCGTCGCAGCCGGGCGTGATCTCCTTTGCGGGAGGGCTGCCTGCCCCGGAGTTGTTTCCGATCTCTGATCTCAAGAAGATCATGGTGGAGGTGCTGGACAAGTATGGTCCCGCCAGCTTGCAGTACGCGCTCTCTCGCGGCATCACGCCGCTTCGGGAGCTGATCGCAAAGCGTGCGACAGAGCGCGGGACACCATCGGATGTGGACAATATTCTCGTCACGGCGGGCGCGCAGCAAGGGATCGAGCTTCTGGCACGGGCGTTCGTGGACCGGGGCGATTACGTCCTGGTCGAGAACCCTACCTACGTCGGCGCGCTGCAGGCGTTCAATTACTACCAGGCGCGCTACGTGACAGTGGCTATGGATGACGAGGGGATGATCACCGACCAGGTCGAGCAGATGCTCATCAAGTACAAACCGAAACTTATCTACACGGTCTCGAATTTCCAGAATCCGACAGGGATCAGCATGTCGGAAAGCCGGCGCCGGGAGCTGGTCGAGCTGGCGATCAAATACGAAGTGCCCATCATGGATGATAATCCGTATGGCGACATTCGGTTCATGGGACAGCGCATTCCTACCGTTAAGTCGATGGGGGGGGATTCCGTGATCGCACTGCGGACTTTCAGCAAATTGGTCTGTCCGGGCTTCCGGATAGGCTGGATGAACGGCCCCAAACCGATCATGCATCAATTCGAGAAAGTGAAGCAGTGCTCTGACCTTCACACCAATTCGTTCAATCAATATGTGCTCTATGAGTATGTTGTCCGCGGCCTGCTGGAGCCACACATCGAGAAGATCAAAGCCGACTATCTGATGAAGCGGAATCTAATGCTCAAGACGCTGGAGGAGAGCTTCCCTTCGGAAGTCACCTGGACCCGCCCCGAAGGAGGGCTGTTCCTCTGGTTGACCCTTCCGTCTAAAATGTCGGCCAAGGAACTGTTCCCGAAGGCGGTGGCCCAGAAGGTGGCCTATGTGTACGGGTCGCCGTTTTTTGCCAACGGCGGCGGCGACAACACTATGCGCCTCAATTATTCCACGGCGTCTCCGAGCGAGATCGTGGAAGGGATCAATCGGCTGGCCAAGCTGATCAAGGAGAATCTCTGATCGGTTACCTGCGCACAGAAAATCCGTGGGTCAGTATGACAAAAACCCGCCTCAGGGCGGGTTTTTTCATTGCCCATTGAGCTGTCCCGAATAGATTAGCAGGGCGATGAAGATGCTGTTTTTCAAATATCACGCACTCGGCAACAGTTTCCTTGTAGTCGAATCGGGTCCATCCCGGCGGACCCGGACCGAGTTGTCCCGACTGGCCCGGACGATCTGTGATCCGCAGCGAGGGATCGGCGCCGACGGCGTGCTCCATCTGTCTGCACACAAGGGAGTAGATCGCAGGGTGGATGTATACAACGCCGACGGCAGCTGGGCGGAGAGGTCGGGGAACGGGCTTCGGATCGCCGCCTTGTACCTGGCGATGCGCGCTCCAACAAAGCGCCAATTCACATTCCACATGGGGGGCGAGCGATGTGTGGCTGAGCTCACGAATAGAATCTCGGGCGGGCAGTTAGTTCGTGCCGATTTGGGGAAGCCGGACTTTGTTGCTCGCAACGTGCCGATGCGGGCGGATCGGAAATACGTTATCAACAGCCCGATCAAAGTGGGCGGCACGAGGCTCGACCTCACCTGTTTGTCCGTCGGCAACCCGCACTGTGTGTTGTTCGTTGATGGTTTCGACTTCGACTGGAAAAAGCTGGGGCGCGAACTAGAGACGGCATCGATCTTCCCAAAAGGGACAAACGTAGAATTTGTCCGACCGATCTCCCGTCGAAAGCTGCAGGTCAGGGACTGGGAGCGGGGTGTCGGTGCGACGGGATCGTCCGGTACCGGCGCCGCCGCAGCCACCTGTGCGGCAGTCATGCTTGGCCTGGCCGAAAGAAACTGCGAAGTGCAGTTCGAATCCGGCTCGCTCCGGGTGTACTGGCGTCAGGATACCGGCAGCATAGAACTCTCGGGTCCGGTGCAGTTCATCGCACAGGGCGAGTTTCAATTGCCGCCGAAACTCTGATGGCACTCCATGGTATTCGTTCTGGACAATTACGACTCATTCACGTTCAACCTCGTGCAGTATTTTTCTACGCTTGGGGTAGAGGTGAAAGTGGCACTTAATGACCAAGTATCCATCGAGGATGTGCAACGTGTGAGTCCGAGCGCAATTGTGTTGTCACCGGGCCCGGGGCGTCCCGAGAATGCGGGTATCATGAATGCGCTGATCAGGACGTTGGCGGGCTCCTGTCCCATTCTCGGCGTCTGCCTCGGACACCAGGCGATCGCCCAGGTATACGGCTCAACTATCGTATATGCATCGGCCATCATGCACGGAAAGGTGTCGACTGTCAGGCACGACAATTCACGCCTTTACCAGGGGGTTGCCAATCCGTTCAGCGCGACACGGTATCATTCGCTGGCGGTCGACAGGAAAACTCTGGCCCCAGAATTACGGATTACCGCCTGGAGTGATGATGGGACTATAATGGGAATCGAACATCTGACAATGCCGGTGTTTGGCGTTCAATATCATCCGGAATCGATCATGACACCGGACGGCATGACTATTCTGCAAAACTTCTGCAAGATAGCAGCCTCGCATCGCGCCGGTACTGCCGCGTGATGAGACAACAACCGGCGTACGAGAGATGTGACCATGCGCCCTCGTGCTGAAACCATAAGTGAGGGTGCAGGTAAGCACGCGGTGCCCCGAACGGGGTGGCATGCCTGGCTGGACGAATACCTCTTTCATGTGCGCCTGTTTACGCGCAACGCCCGGTTGTACCTGCTGGCGGCGTTCCTGGTTGGGATCAATTTCGAGGTATTTCAACTACTTCTGAACCTGTACCTGAGGGAGCTTGGCTTTACAGACACGCGAATCGGACTCGTGAACTCCTTCCGCGCCGTTGGGATGGCGTTCAGCGCGATCCCCGTGGCGATGGCGCTGGCACGGATACGATTGAAACCAATGCTTCTGGCGGCTGTTGGGCTGTTCGCACTCTGCAGCTACTTTGTGGTCAGTACATCGATCTTTCCCGTCGTGCTCGCTTTCTCCGCATTGGCGGGCACGGCCTTCACTGTCACGCGTGTGGCCGCGGCGCCGTTTTACATGCGCCATTCAACGCCCAGAGAGCGCACGCACCTGTTTTCGTTCTCGTTCGGGGTGATGCTGCTGGCGGCCATGGTCGGTTCTCTGACGGCCGGCAAGGCGGCGGAATTGATCGCCGAGTGGTCCGGTAGTCTGCTTTTGGGGTATCGCTACACGCTGTACGCGACGATCGCCATTAGCTTGCTGAGTATTATACCATTCTCATTGATCCGCGAGCACAGTGTCTCGAACGACGAGAATCGCCTGTCGTTCTCTCGGGAACAATGGCGGCGGCGCAGGGGATTTCTCTTCAGGATCGGTTTCGCCAATTTCCTCATAGGTCTGGGGGCCGGATTGATCATTCCTTTCCTGAATCTTTATTTCCGGGACCGTTTTGACCTGGAGCCTGACACGATCGGCTTGTTCTATTTCTGTGTTACGTGCGCCATGTTTGCCGGGACCGTGGCGGCACCGATGCTTACCAGGCGATTCGGTCTGGTGCGTGCTATCGTACTCACGCAGCTGGCTTCGATACCGTTTATGCTGGTGCTTTCGTACACATACTATCTGCCGGTGGCATTCGGAGCATTCGTTATCCGTGGTGGGCTCATGAATATCGGCGTACCGCTGGGAACCAATTTCGGCATGGAGATGTGCGAGCGACGCGAGCAGGGGCTGGTCAACGCGCTCCTGATGGTCAGTTGGACCTCCGCCTGGATGATATCGGCCGCGATCGGCGGGCGACTTATCGACTTGTACGGCTACTCGCTTACCTTCAATATTACGATCGCTCTCTATATTGTCTCGTCGGTTTTCTACTACTGGTCTTTTCGGAACGCGGAACGTCGCAACGGTCGCCACGGCTGGGCAATCACGGAAGGGGAGTCGGCATAGCTGGACCACTAACAGTGCCTGTAATGGTCAACATTCCAATTGCCGAAGGCAATTCGGATAACCATATTTGTTGCTGAAGTGTGATACAGAATCAGGTATGTCAGTCAAAGAGAAATACAAAAGAGAGTTCGCTGCCGCGACGGCCGATGCCTTCCGTCGCACCTATAGGGACATAGGTGTTCAGTTTGGCAACACTGGTCCGTTTAATGAGGCGGAAATCCTCGCTGCTATCGAACACCCGAAGGACCCACAAATGGGTTGGTTGGCAGTTCCAGTACATCGATTCTCGGGATTGCTGGGGCAGAGTCCGGTCAAGATCGCGGCATCCGTTCAGTCGAATTATCAGTTCTCAAAAGGGACAGCTTTTGCAACGCTTGCGGTCAACGCTTTTGTCAATGCCCGCGTCCCCGTTAATGAACTGGCAACGAGAGTGCTCTCAGAAGCATTGTCGCAAGGGCAATCCTACGGCTCTCTCGATATCGGCGCTGGCAAGCGGTGTCTGGTCGAGTATTCGTCACCAAATATCGCCAAGCCATTTGGGGTAGGGCATCTTCGGTCTACTGTGATTGGCAATTCACTCCGTCGGATATTCAAGAAGCTTGGCTATAACGTCACTGGTATCAATTACCCGGGGGATTGGGGGACCCAGTTCGGCAAAATGATCGTAGCCTATCGACGCTGGGGGAAACCGGGGATGCTCGAGGGGGAGAAGGCGATAGCAAACCTGCTTGACCTGTACGTGCGGTTTCATGCCGAAGTAGAGACCGATAGGTCGTTGGACGAAGAGGCGAGAACCGAGTTCAAGCGATTGGAAGAGGGTGTTCCCGAGGCAGTACGACTGTGGGAGCAGTTCAAGACCATCTCCAACGCCGAATTCGACCGAATCTATGGGCGGCTCGGTGTGGAGTTCGATCTTGTGTACGGGGAATCGTTCCTCAATGACAAGATGGAGACCGTGATCGACAGGCTATCCAAGGCGGGGTTGACCAAAATGTCCGATGGCGCGTTGATTGTCGATCTGCATGAGCCGAATCTGCCGCCCGCCCTTCTGCGCAAGGCAGACGGCGCCACGCTCTACCTGACGCGTGACCTGGCCGGAGCATACTATCGCTGGGATCGATTCCGTTTCGATGAATCCTTGTATGTGGTCGGATCCTCGCAGGCGGATCATTTCAAGCAGATGATCGCCGTTATTTCGCGATTGGAAGAGGCTGAGAAGACACTCCCCGCCGAGAGAATCTCCGCGCGTATCAGGCATGTTGATTTTGGGTGGGTCAAGTTCGGCGACAAGACGATGTCCACCCGGCGAGGGAATATCATCTTTCTTGAAGACGTGCTGGATCAGGCGGTGACTCTGGCCCGGAGTAAGATAAGAGAGAAGAATCCCAGCTTGGCGCATTTTGAAGAAACCGCCCAGATGATCGGCGTGGGCGCGGTCATTTTCTCCCAGTTGTCGGTGAGGCGCCACAAGGATGTCAATTTTGTCTGGGAGGAAGTGCTCAATTTCGAAGGGGAGACCGGACCGTACCTTCAGTACACGCACGCCCGGCTCTGCTCTCTGGCGCGACTCTATGGCAAACCGATCGCCGCCGATGTCGATTGCAGACTGCTTGACAAATTCGAAGAGCAACGAATTTTGGAGCTGTTGGCGGATTTCCCGGAAACAGTCGAACTCGCCGCAAAGAACTATGATCCACACCATGTATCGGTGTACCTGCTGCGCCTGGCCGGCGCCTTCAACAAATTCTACCAGCGAAAGGACAGCCAGGGCAGAATTGACAAGATTATTTCGGAGAATGTCAAGTTGACCGCCGCACGGATGGCACTGGTGAAGGCGGTGCAAACTGTCCTTCACGAGGGGCTGTATCTGCTTGGTCTGAAAGCACCGGAGGAGATGTGATCGTGCGTTCCGTCGTTTGGAGTACATTGTGCTGATTGTCATGGGAAGAAACGCTACGCCGGAAATGGTGGCGGCGGTGTGCGAGGTGATACGGGAGATGGGGTTGTCGGCTCACGCGATTCCGGGCATGCATCGAACTGCCATAGGCGTGACCGGGAACAAGTCGCAGGTGGATTCGGACAGAGTCCTTACTCTCCCCGGTGTGGAAGATATCGTTCATATCACCCAACCGTATAAACTGGTGAGCCGCGAGTTCTCTGGTGCAGATACTATTGTGAGTGTCGGCGACGTGAGGATCGGCGGCTCCAATTTCGTCGTTATGGCCGGTCCCTGTTCGGTAGAGAGTCGCGAGCAGTGCTTTGTCGTGGCAGAACAAGTGGCCAAAGCCGGAATCAAGGTGTTCAGGGGAGGGGCTTTTAAGCCGCGCACGTCACCATACAGTTTTCAGGGACTTGGTATGCAGGGGCTGGAGATATTGAGCGAGGTGCGCTCGCGATTTGGCCTTTTGATCGTCACCGAAGCCGTGGATACCGAGACACTCGATGCCGTCGCGGAGCACTCAGATATCGTACAGATCGGCGCTCGCAACATGCAAAACTACTCGCTGCTGAAAAAGGCGGGGCGATGTACCAAGGCGGTGCTCCTGAAACGAGGCCTGTCCGCCACGATCGAGGAGTTCCTCATGGCGGCAGAGTACATTCTGTCCGAAGGGAATGCGCGCGTTATCCTCTGTGAGCGTGGTGTGAGGACCTTTGCCGATCACGCTCGCAACACCCTCGACCTCTCGGCCGTGCCGTATGTCAAACGGACCAGCCATCTGCCGATCATCACCGACCCGAGTCATGGCACGGGCCGGAAGGACAAGGTGATTCCGCTGTCGCGCGCATCGATTGCGGTTGGCGCCGATGGCCTCCTCATTGAAGTACACCACGAGCCGTCACGCGCCCTGTCAGATGGTCCACAAGCGATCACGCCGACTGATCTCCGCCAGCTCATGACCGAGCTCAGGGCGCTGGCGCCGGTGCTTGGCCGAGTTGTCACATGAAGCGGACCATCAAACCGGCCCGCAAGTTCGGTGGGACGCTGTCTGTCCCAGGCGATAAGTCGATTGCCCATCGGGCAGCGCTACTGTCTATCCTGTCAAACGGACCAATAGTCGCCCGTAACTTCCCGGATAATGCTGACTGCCGCAGCTCACTTAACGCCGCAGCCATGTTCGGTGTACGGGTTGAACAGGCAGGCAGCACGGTTACCCTGCATCCCCCCGCCAAGTTGAGCCTGCCTCCTGATGCCATCATCGACTGCGGCAACTCCGGCACGACCGCACGGTTGCTTGCGGGATTGATAGCAGGGTCAGGATTGGAAGCCACGCTGACTGGTGACGAATCGCTCAGACGCAGACCCATGAAGCGAGTGATCGATCCTCTCACTGCCATGGGAGCCAGTTTAGCTGGCACCGAGAACCGCCTGCCGTTGAAAGTGGTCGGCAGCAAACTACTGCCGTTTGAATACACGCTCAAGGTGCCATCGGCACAGGTGAAATCGGCGTTGCTGCTGGCCGGCCTTGCCTCCAAATGCTCCGTAGTAGTGAGAGAAGAAACACCGACACGGGATCACACGGAGAATGTGATCGAGGCTATCGGTGAGGGGATTACCGTTCGTGAGATCAAGCCAGTCGTCGAACCGGATCCAGTGGACCCGAGGAGAAAACGAACCCGCATGCCGGAGTCGTTCAAGCGCGAGGTTGCGCTATCGGCTCAGACGCGCATTGACGGAGGCGATATCGACATTCCGGGGGACATATCCACCGCGTCGTTCTTCCTGGCGGCAGCGGCAATTTCCGGCAAGAGCATAACAGTGACCAACGTCGGACTCAACCCGCTCCGCACGGAGTTCCTGGACCATCTGAAGGCCATTGGCTGTACTGTTGCCATCACGGATAAAACAGTGGTGTCCGGTGAAGCGAGAGGCAACGTGACCGTTGTCGGCAGCCAGTTGAAAAGTCGAAAACTTCACGGTGACACGATTGTTGGCTTGATCGATGAAATTCCGATGGTTGCCGTCATGGCTGCATTTGCCGATGGCACAACCATTATTCGCGACGCCGCAGAATTACGTGTGAAGGAATCTGATAGACTCATGGCAGTGTCGGAGAATCTTCGTCGAATGGGGGTCAAGTGCGGCTTACTCGCGGACGGCCTGGTGATCGAAGGGCGGAAAGAGATAACCGGCGCGGACATTCAATCGTACGGCGACCACCGCATTGCCATGGCGTTCTCGATAGCGGCTCTTTTCGCAGTCGGACCGTCGACAATTGATGAAGACAACGTTGTGGCTGTCTCCTGCCCTCAGTTTTACGACTTGCTGAGCAGCATTGCGTCATGAGCGAATCAATTCGCCTGGGTTTGATCGGGGAGAACATCGCCTATTCCAGATCGCCTGATATCTTCCAGGCGATCTTCAGCGTGACAGGGAGATCCGGAGAATTCAAAATCTACTCGGTCTTGCAAGCTGACTTGCCACACACGATAGAGACGCTTCGAACTTTGCCGCTCGACGGCCTGGCCGTGACGGTGCCGTTCAAACGAACAGTGATCTCGCTCCTCGATGAACTGGACGCGGTTTCGACCTTACTTCAGGCAGTGAACTGTATCCGATTCGATGGGAGTTTCACTCGTGGATTCAACACCGATGTTGACGGCTTCGCCGCAGGCTTACAGCCGCTCCGAGCCAAAGTTACCGGCTGTCGGGCGCTGATACTGGGCGCGGGGGGAGCTGCCTCTGCAGCGATCTACAGCCTGATTCATGAGTTCGGTGTTCGTGAGATCGTGGTGGCGGCCAGACCGGGGAGAAACCTCGATCTCCTAACAAACCAGTTTGCTGCCTATCCAGACGTGGCGTTCAACACCTTCACGCTTGACTCGTTAGAATCCGGCGATTATGCGACCTGCGGACTGATAGTGAATTGCACTCCGTTGGGCGGTTGGCATTTTCCTGAAATCTGCCCATTGCCGGCTTCCTTTATATGGCCGTCAGATGCCGTCTACTATGACATGAACTACAACGACAACGGTATCGGGGTCCAGATCGCAAGAGAGGCAGGTTTGATCGCCATCGACGGGTCTTCGATGCTCGTCGCCCAGGCGATCCGGTCGTATGAAATATGGACAGGGGTACAGTCACCGTTTGAGCCTGTCTATGAAGCTTGCTTTGGTCGATCCAGTCGATAGGTGTTGCGATAATGAATCGTGCTTCTGCATGCTCACTCTTTCTCGTCGGTTTTTCCGGGTCGGGAAAGACGACCGTCGGGAAAATGCTGGCACATAGGTGCAAAATCCCCTTTATCGACACAGATACGCAAATAGCACGTCGCGCCGGCAAGAGCATAAAGGACATATTTGCGGAGCACGGGGAGTCTTATTTTCGCAAACTCGAGTCAACAGTGATTCGCGATTTGACGACATCGAAAGTCCGAAAAATAGTGGCCCTTGGTGGGGGAGCATACCAGAACAGAGTAAATCGACAGTTGATCGACCGTGCCGGTATCATCATATATCTCTCCTGTTCGGTTCGTGAGCTATATCGGCGACTCAGCCGGCACACCGACAGACCGTTGCTGAGAGCTGCCCAAAAGGGCGGCAGTGAACCACGGCACGTGCAAATGCATCGCATAAAGAAGTTGCTCTCCACTCGGATTCATGCCTACCATATGGCCAACATCCGCGTATCTACAACCGGTAAGACAGTCAAAGAAATCGTGGTTCAGATCGAAAGAAAGTTGAAAGCACTCGATGCCGCGCGTTCTGGTCAGGCTTGATGATCGCTCTTATCCCATAGAGATCGGCAGAGCACACGTATCCGTTCTGCGGAAGCTGCTTCGCCGGCATGTGGGTTACGGACGAGTGTTTGCGTTGTGTGATGCCAAGTGGTACGCGCTCCACGGGGTGCGGTTCTTCGGGCAACTTTCGAAGACTCGGCTGCAAACGGAAGTATATGTTCTCCCAGACGGCGAGCGAACAAAGAGCGCACAGGTGCTGGCTCACGTGTATGACTACCTGCTGTCATCACGTATAGCACGGGATGATTTTATCCTGGCCTGCGGCGGCGGAGTGGTTTCGGACCTGGCCGGTTACGCCGCGGCTACGACACTGCGCGGACTGTCGTGGGGCGTGGTCCCAACCACGCTGGTTGGCATGGTGGACGCCGCAATTGGCGGCAAAACAGGAATCAATCATCGAAGCGGCAAAAATCTCATCGGTGCAATCTGGCAGCCGAAGTTTGTCTGGACCAACCTCGATTATCTTCACACCTTGCCCAAGCGACATCTTGTCGCCGGCATGGGTGAGATTCTCAAGACAGCGGGTCTGGCAGGGGGACCCTTGCTGGTTCGTTTCGCGCGTTTTCTTGACCGTGGCATCGAGTTGGGGAGCCCGGAAATGGTCGACCTCGTTGTTCGAACAACTGTCTACAAAGCTGGTCTGTTGGCCAAGGACGAACGAGACCTGGGCAAGCGGATGTTTCTCAATTATGGCCATACGTTTGGTCACGCGATCGAACGAGCGCTCGGTTATGGTGCCCTGCTGCATGGAGAAGCAGTGATCCTGGGTATTGCTGCTGCGCTCGAACTCGCGGAAACGGCGCTCAAAACAAAACCGTCGTTGCTGAGTGGATACGCTGAATCAGTTGATCGGATGGTCGCCCTTGTGCCGCGCCGTCAGATCGAACTTCACGATGTTATACAGGCCATGTCGCTGGACAAAAAGCGCGCCGCGCAAAAACTCCGCTTTATTCTACTAAAAGCACCGGGCAGACCGGTGATAGTCGATGCCGTATCTGCATCGCAGGTGTCTCATGCTCTAAGACAGATGCTCTCTCGATATCAGGACATTGGAGGAACGGATGGCAAAGGTACTGGTCGTTAATGGTCCAAATCTCAATCTTTTGGGGAAGCGCCAGCCCGAAGTCTACGGCACGCAACCATTGGACGAACTCAACAGGCGGTTGAACGATCTGGCGAAAGAGATCAACCTTGAACTGCAGTTCTTTCAGTCCAACTCTGAGGGGGCGATCATAGACTTCATTCAGCGTGAAGCAACTGGGTCAATGGGGATGATCATCAATCCGGGATCGCTGACCCATTACAGCTATGCGATTCGCGACGCCATCGAAGCGGTCAATATCGAGACCATTGAAGTGCACTTATCCAATATCTACTCACGCGAGGAATTCCGGCGGCATTCCACGATCGCGGCTGTCTGCCGGGGCCAGGTAACCGGTTTCGGATTCTATGGCTACGCCATGGCACTTTCCTATTTTTCTGACACCCTTCGCGACAAATAGTTCGCTACCATGTTAGTGTCTCAGTAGATACGGGCATAGAATCACCACTGCCGGTCGAATCACTCACGGCGAAATCGCGTTCCGATGAGCAATCATGCATACCTCGGCCACAACTAAGATCACCTCCGGTCCGATCGGGCGAACGGTCCTCTCACTCGCCGTACCTGTGGTGCTTGGGATGTTCATGGAAATCGCGCTCTCGGTCGTGAACTTCTTCTGGGTCGGCAAACTCGGTCCGTCGGCGCAGGATGCAGTCACCAGTTCCATGGTCATCACCTGGACAGTCTTCTGCGGTTTCACGATGATCAACATTGGCCTGACCGCGATCGTTTCGCGCCATGTGGGGGCGAAGGAGCCAGAACAAGCAGCCTTTCACGCCCGCCAGGGCCTGCTCATGGCGTTGGCGCTTGGACTCGTGTTTACCGTACTTGGCTTTATACTGGCGCCGGTTATCCTCAGATTCATGCACACGAGCGACACAACGCTCGTGCACGCACTTCCGTATTTGCGGATCTTCTTTCTGACGGCGGTCTTTTTTGCCTTGTACGACACGTCCGCGTCCATTTTCAGAGCATCCGGGGACACCAAAACGCCAACTGTGGTGGGAGCCAGTTTGATCGCATTCCAGATGATCCTCGATCCGTTGCTGATTTTCGGGATTGGGCCATTTCCAAAACTCGGCGTCGCGGGTGCCGCTGTGGCCACCCTTGTCGCCATTTCACTGGCAGCTCTGGTGTTATTGTGGTTTCTAATGAAAGGAAAACTCGGATACGCGATAGGCACGCCATTCAGGACCCGTCCTGATCTTTCCGCAATGAGAAAAATCGCACGCATCGGTCTGCCTATAACCATCCAGCAACTGACGTTCACTGCGGTCTACTGGTTTCTCATCAATATCGTCCATCACTATGGCGAGTCGGCGGGTGCCGCCATGGGGATCGGCAATCGCATGGAATCAATCTCGTATCTGACCTGCTACGGCTTTTCAGTTGCCGCCTCGACCATGGTGGGTCAGAACCTTGGCGCCGGGAACGCCGATCGCGCCGCACGCTGCGCCTGGAGTTCCGCGGGATTGGCGGTGGCATTCACGTTCGTCATTTCAATACTCTTCCTGACAATACCACACTTCATCGCGCGGATTTTCACCAGTGACCCGGAGGTCATGGCGATCGCCGTCGATTACCTTCGGATTCTGGGACTGTCGCAGTTCACCATGGCCATAGAGATTGTCCTGGAGGGTTCATTCAGTGGGGCCGGGGACACCGTTTCTCCCATGGTAGTGATGATCCCCGGTGCGATCGCACGGGTTCCACTTGCGTACTACCTGTGCTTTGGACTGGATTGGGGGATCAACGGCGTCTGGTGGACCCTTACAATAACCACAACGGTGAAAGCGGCAGCGTTGGCGCTGTGGTTCAAGCGCGGCCGGTGGCAAGCCAAGAAGCTTTGACAATATCTTGTTGACCGTCGTGGTCGAATCGTCTTATTTCATTGCAAGAATATGAGTTGCACGAGAGCGCGAGCGGTATTGGCGCGCGCTCGGTCTACTGCCGGAGGTAGCATGCCGTTGAAATACATTCGTTTCGCACATATGAGACTTGGAGGGGAGCACTTTGGTGCGATAGATGATCAAACAGTGACAATGTTGGATAACGCTCCTTGGCTTGGCGGGAAACCGACCGGGGAGAAATTATCCGTGGACAGCATCAAGCTGCTTGCACCGGTAGCGCCATCGAAGATTGTCTGTGTGGGATTGAATTATCATGCACACGTGGCGGCGTCGTTATCCGCTGACAAACCGCCCGAAGAGCCACTCCTGTTTCTCAAACCACCGTCGTCGATCATCGGCCCTGGTGACAAGATCGTACATCCACCCCAGTCTCAACGGGTAGACTACGAAGCGGAATTGGGCGTCGTAATCGGCTGCAAGGCGACCAAAGTCTCAGTCCGACAAGCAGAAAGCTGCATCTTCGGATATACCTGCATCAACGATGTCACGGCGCGAGACCTTCAGAAAAAGGACGGCCAGTGGTCGCGGGCCAAAGGGTTCGATACATTTTGTCCGATCGGGCCCTGGATAGTGACCGACTTGAATTATCGAGACGTGCTGGTCGAAGGGATTCTGAATGATACGGTGATGCAGTCGGGTCGAACGTCGATGATGATCTTCGACGTGCCGTTTCTTATAAGCTATATTTCACAGGCTATGACTCTGTACCCCGGGGACCTGATCTCAACTGGTACACCATCGGGAATCGCCCCCATGAAACCAAGTGACAAGATCCAGGTCCGCATAGAAGGGATAGGGACCCTTGAGAACATTGTCGCATAGTCTTGGACTGGTTTTGCTCATGGCGGCCGGGCCAGTCACGGCATTTGACAAGTTGACAATCGATGCCACGTTGAATCCATCGGCTCAGACCATCAACGGGCGAGTGACGGTTGAATTCTCAGTCCCTGATTCTAATTGGGAAGAGGTGCTTTTCCGACTCTACTCCAATTTTCCGTGTGACAGTCCGTCGACGCGGACCGACTTACCCGACAACAAACCGTGCGGGACGGAAATACACGGCGTCACCGTCAACGGCGCGGACGTACGCAATGAAGCGAAGATCGAGGGGACCGATCTGGACGTACCGATTCCAAAAGCGAATCACAGTAGCGGCCCGCTTGAGATAACAATTGATTTTGCCACGCACATTTCAGACACGGGCATGGATTACGGCCGTCAGGCGGACGGCTATTTCCTCTATGGTTGGTTTCCAATGCCGGCGCCCCGACGCGGTAACGAGTGGCTGAAGATACAGTACGGTCCGGAATCCGAACTGGTCGGTGATTGCTTCGACATTACGGCCATAATCCATGTGCCCGATTCACTCGAACTCGTGAGCCCTGGCATAGCTCATATAGATTCGACTGATGGAATCAGAGCGTACACCTGTAATCTACAAGAGTCCCATGACTTCCCCGTCTGCATTCTCCCGAAAGGGTATGAATCAGGCACGCGTACGTTGGACCACATTCAACTGACAATTCGTTATCGGCCTGAAGACAGTGTTGTTTTGGACACGGTGGCCGAGCAGATCGGTCACACCATGGCGTTCATGTCGGAAAACGTCGGACCGTATCCATTCGGTGAACTGGTGGTCGTTATCGGGGGACCGTGGATTCGTGGCGGGTTGGAACTGCCGCGACTGATTCTCCTTGAGCGACCGCGCTCCCGTTTCGCTCCGGCGCTGTATCGTTCACTGGTGGTTCATGAGACGATCCATGAGTGGTTCTATGGAATCCTCAACTCCAACCAGGCCCTTGATCCCTGGATGGATGAGGCAGCCACGGAATATTTCACGGAACGGGTGATCCGAGACATATCGGGCGGTGAGGGAGACCGCTTCTCCTATTGGGGAATCAGTGCATCATTCCAGGACATGCGTCGGCTGGCTGCTCGCTCAGTATGGACGTTGGTCCCCGTCACGCTCCGGTCCGAACAGTATGCGGAGCCATTCGAGTATTTCAATGCTGTGTATGATAAGGGATGCCTGGTGGTGCAGACTTTGGTCAACCACCTGAACGACACCGACCGCCGTCGATTCTGGCACGACTACTATCAGCAATTCTCTTTTCGTTCGCCGACGCCATTGGATTTCGTGACCCTTCTCGCCCAGTATCCGCCGTATAGTTCGGTTTCGCATGTACAGCATATTTTGAACAGTAACGAACCGATCGATTACCAGGTTGAAGACATATCGATTCGTGAAACCTCCCGTAATGACACTATCCTCTCTGATTCGGCAGCCGAGCGAGTCTCGCAGTATACGACCAAAGTCACCTGCGTGTTCTATCACCCGCTGCCGCTGCCGGTGGCGTTGCGGGTCGAATATCTCGATGGTACTGCCCGGGACACCACAATCGTGCCGGACCCCGGCTACCATACGTATAGCTTCGTGGGCTCGAGCCCGGGGCAAACGGCAATACTTGATCCGTACTATCAGATAAGTCTTGATGTCAATCTGTTGAACAACTCATTGAGTCGCCAAGGTGGCAGAGGTGTGGCACTCCGCTTGATGTCCGGGCTCACATTTCTCCTTCAATCATTGTTTCAGTCGGTGTGGGGATTCTGATGGTGACAGTTATACGCGCCGGGGTCTCCACGTTCCGTCGAAACCTGCCGATCTGGTACGGGCTCTATGTGGGAAAACTGGCCTTGTCGCTTCTGGTAGCGGTACCGGTACTCGTGCTGATCCATGCCGTGGTCGACCGATCGGTTTTCGCTCAGGCGGTTTCGCGAGAGTGGTCGCTGGGTGTCATTTCGGAGCTGGTGGCGGCCAAAGAAAACTTGCTGAGCAGCTTTATGCTGATGACGCTGGCACTTGCGGCCGCGGCATTTCTGTTGAAACAGTTTCTAAATGGCGGAATCTATACCTCTCTCGTGTCGTCCGGAAAACCGGGAATACGGCGCTTTTTCGCCGAATGCGGGGGACGATTCACCGACCATATTCGCATCTCGCTTATTATGGCCCCGATCTACCTGGCGTTGGCGGTGGTTGCGCTGGTGGTTGTATCGTTAGTGCCGGATCGCATTTTCGGCCTTTGGGGAAACGCCTATCTTCATACTATGATTCTCAAAGTAGCGATCACTTATGTCATTATTCTGCTCGGCAGCCTGTTCTCGGATGTCGTGCGTCTGCATGCCACCGTGCAGTCAGGGATTCCAGTCGGTACGTGGTTCAAGCTGTCCTTGAACTATGTGGGTAGGCATGGTGTACAAACGTGTGTCGTGTATCTTGTCTATTTTGCGCCGATGGTCATCTGCTGGCTCTTATGTGAACGGCTCGCTCTGGTTGCCACAAGCCGAATTCAGAGCCTGAGCGGCGTTGTTCTTGAACTGCTGCTGTTTCAGATTTGCTCGCTCTTTCGAACAGGTCAAGCGCTCCTGTCTATAGCCACGCTGGCGCCTTTGGTTGCAACACACGCCGAACGAGCAGTGACAGCAACAGCCGACTCGGGGATCCCGCATGACTGAGCGTCTGTACTATCGCCAGCCTGGGCTTTTGGAGTTCGATGCTGTCATCGCGGACATCGGCAACAGCGGCGATCTGTTCTATACCGTCCTCGACCGGTCGGCGTTCTATCCCACATCGGGCGGTCAGCTTCACGATACAGGCAGAATAGGCGATATCGACATTGTTGAGGTGATCGAATCCATAGATGGCGATGTCTGGCACTTGTCGAAAAGCTCGCCCGGGGAGAAGGGTAATCGGGTGCATGGGGAGATCAACGGCGACCGCCGCTGGAGAAACAGGCAGCTGCACACGGCTCAGCATATTTTGAGCCAGGCGTTTATCCGACGCCATGGCTGGGAGACGGTTTCAGTACACTTGGGCGAGGAGTACGGTGCCATCGAATTGGCGAGTGCGGCGCTCGATCAGCAAAGCCTGGTCGAGACCGAACAACTTGCCGCAAGTGTCATCAGGCAAAACCTGGCAGTAGAGATCCTTTTCATTGACTCAAACGACATCGCCTCGACGCCGCTTCGCAAAATTCCGGATCGTCAAGGGACTATTCGTGTCATAAAGATCGGCGAATTCGACTGGTCTGCCTGTGGTGGCACGCACTGCGTCAGTACAGCCGAAGTCAGTCTTATCAAGATCGTTGGTTTAGAAACTATTAGGGGGCATTCCTTAGTGCGGTTTTTGGCCGGCGCGCAAGCGCTTGAGGATTACAGCGCCCGGTTCGGCATCACTGATGAGCTGGCACGGTCGCTCACCTGTCATTTCGCCGATCTGCCGGCGAGATTCGACAAGATGTCAGCCGAGAATCGTGAGCTTCGCAAGCAACTGTCCGACGCCCGGAAACGCCTGCTGCCGATACTGGCCGATGAGATCGCACAAATCGCCATTGCATACCCCGAACCAAGAGTTGTATCGTCAGTCCAATCTTCAATGGATGGCGCTACCGCCTCACAGCTTGCCCAACTCGTTGCTGACAAAGTGTCGGGTGCAGCGCTCGTGCTGGTCGATGGGCGCCTGGTATTGGCCGTGCCGGACGCTAGGAAATGGCATGCCGGTGAGTTAATCAAAGCGATCGCATCATCACTGGGTCTGCGTGGCGGCGGCTCCAATCGCGTGGCGCAGATGGGGGGACTTGACGCCAGCAGATTGCCCGAGATCGAGAAACTGTTGAGGGAGAGGCTGACGCGTGCGTAGGCTGAGCCTGTTTGGTCTGGTCGTTCTCTCCGCCTGGGCGGCTTCGGCTTATGCCCAGCGCTCCGACCGGCTCGATCTGCAGCATGCCGACTTGCTTGAGGTTGTCCTCTCTTCAGCGCAAGATACGACCTTCGTTATCGGTGCGGTCGTCTTTCAGTCCGACAACGGCCTGATCTACTGTGATTCGGCGGTCTGGCTCAAGGGAAAGCGGGTGCGGCTTATCGGTTCGGTCATTATCGATGACCCCGCGTATCGGTTAACCGCCGATTCGGTGGATTACAATCTGGTCAACGGGGACGCTGTCGCCCGGGGTAAATATGTTGAGCTGTGGTCGCGCGACGATTCACTGTTCGCGGTGGGACACCATGCTTTCTACAACAAACAGAAGAAGTATTTCAACATGGAGGAGCGGCCTACCTTGTATCTCAAGTACCCGGACAGCGCTTCGATGGTCGAAGTAACGGCCGATTTCATCGAATACGACGCAAAGGTGGAGCGGGCAGAGGCCACCGGCTCGGTCGTGATCGTATCGAAGGATGTAACCGCAGAGTCCGGGTGTGCCGTGATGTATCCCAAGACCAATGCCCTCGATCTGACAGAATCACCGGTGGCGCGGCGCGGTAAGTCTGAGATAAGCGGCCAACTCATCGCCATAACGTCCGTGAACAACAGCATCGCGCAAATAGATGTCCTCGATTCGGCCAAGGGAACATTCGTGGAACCATCCGAGGGAACCAGTGACTCGTACGATAACTCCGTCCTCAAAGGGAAGCGGATCATCATGGATTTCGATGATGGTCTGCTTAGCCGCATCACGTGCTATGGCGAGGCGTACTCGTGGTACTATCCGGCGTCGCGCGACAATAAAGAAACGAACGAGAACAGCGTATCCGGCGACACGATTAAGTTTGCGGTCAAGGAGGAACGACTGCAGTCGGTGACGGTGGTCGGCGGAGCCGTGGGGACATATATTGCATCGAAGACTACAGCCGCAGACACGGCCTTGGTGACCAAAGCAGACACGATTGACTACAGCAGCCATTATATCAGATATGACTTGAAGGATTCTTTAATTACGCTCCTGCGACAGGCTCACGTAACATCAGGGAGCGTTGCTCTCGATGCTCACCGCATCGTTTTTGACACTAAGAAGCGGGTGATCGAAGCGTTCTCAGCCGATGTGAAGAGCGACAGCATACCGACTGATACGACACTCACTGCCCATCTCCAACCGAACATAATACCGGTATCGCTGAAGGATAAGAGCGAGACGATCCTCGGCGATTACCTCGACTATTCCATAGACACGGAAAAGGGGCGGATCGTCCAGTCCAAGTCTAAATACGAGACCGGATTCTATTATGGCGAGAAGGTGTTTCGGGCGCGGAAGGACATCTTCTACGTGGACGAAGGGCGCTACACCACCTGCGACGCCGATGAACCGCATTTTCATTTTTATTCCACGCACATGAAACTGATGGAAGGGAACAAGTTGATCGCCAAACCGGTAGTGCTCAATATCGGTCGACTTCCGATCCTGGCGTTGCCGTACTACGTGTTCCCGTTGAAGAAGGGGAGGCATTCTGGTTTCCTGCCGTTTCAACTTGGCAATATCGAGCGCGGCGAGCGGTATGTCCGAAATGTCGGGTATTACTGGGCCGCCTCTGATTATTGGGATACACAGGGAGCGCTGGACTATTACGAGCGGTCCAGCACGATCAATCTCTATGGCCGATTCAACTATCGGAAGTTGTACAATTTTGACGGGACGGTCTCAGGGAACTACACCAGAACCAGCGATTACAGTACGACAATCGGCACCGATACGCGTCGCACCCGGTGGACCATACAGGCCCGGCATAACCAGGACATAACGCCGTCGCTGAAGATTAGCGCCGACGGTCAGTACCAATCTGATGCATCGTACTACAAGGACTATTCGCTCGACCTCAACCAGCGCTTGAACCGGACCACCCGATCTCAGGTGAATTTCACGAAGCGGTTCTCACGGAGCGTTTCGCTCTCCGGTAAATTCTCACATGACCTGAATCTGGATGAACAGAGCAGAGTGGATTACCTGCCGAGTGCGGGGCTCTCGGTACCCGCCATCAAGCCGTTCGGCAGCGGCTCCCGCGATGCCGAAGGAGTGTTGAAAACCAGATGGTACCACGCCCTCACCATGACCTGGCGTCCCACCATGACCAACTACTCTTCACGCGTCACCCGCTACCAGTATACAACACCGGACTCCACCGAATCGGTCAGTTATCGGAGTCGGAAGGAATACACCAAGTACGATCACGCCGTCGGTCTGTCATTCCCGCTGACCATCGCCAAGTACTTCATCTTCAACCCCTCCGTCAGCTATAGCGAGAACTGGACCAAAGTGAATCGGACGGATCAGTCCGATTCGCTGGGAATCAACCCGTCCAGACTCTACCGCACCTACCTGTATAGCGGTGGGGCGTCGCTCTCCACCAAGCTGTACGGAACGGTTTCACCGAACCTGTTTGGCCTTACCGGCCTCCGGCAGGTTCTCTCGCCGTCTGTGTCCTATGGATTTTCACCGAAAGTCGATCCTGAACCGGTCGTTCGTGCCTACGTCGGAGGGTATGGAAGCACAGCGCGTTCCTCCAGTATGACCTTGTCCCTTAATCAGGTGTATCAGGCAAAGGTCAGACGGGACGAAGAAGAGAGGTCACTTGACCTGCTCTCGATAACCAGCAGCACCAACTATAATCTGGAGACAACGGGGCGGAAGTTCTCGGATCTGAACACGACTTTCAATTCGAATGTCCTGCCCAATGTACGACTCAACGGGTCAATGGTACATTCGCTGTATAAACCCGGCACCAATGATCTGGATCTGTGGTCGCCATATCTGATGAGCTTTGGCGTCAGCACGACATTCGGCCTCGCCGGGAGGTCGTTCTTGTTCGACGATGCCGGCAGCGGTCCGGTTCAGCGCGATACCGCGACCACTCCCGGGCAAACTCCGACGGTATTGCCGACGCACCAGGGAAGAAGCGGTTGGAACCTGAGCGCCACTTACTCTTACAACGAGTCCGGCCGGGGTTCGCAATTCGTCAAGTCCAGTTATATCCAATTCAGCCTCGCCTTCAAGCTGACATCATCCACCGACATTTCCTACTCTCAGTATTACGATTTCACCGGCAAGGGAACGATCAACAACCAGGTCTCCATTACCAAGCAGTTGCACTGCTGGCGCGGTGAACTCTGGTGGGTTCCGATCGGCTCAAATCGCGGTTATGGTTTCCGCCTTTATGTAATTGCTATACCGGCGCTCAAAATCGACAACACGCAGAGCCCGACCAGCGGCAGCCTGCTCTACCGATGATCGGTACTATAGTCTCGCGTGAACACGGGCACAGTTGTCCACCTGTTTTTTTCTTGACTGTCTCGTGTTCGATCGTACCATGCCGTATGCACTGATGATGAATCCAGAGTCAATCGAACAGGAAAGGGAATTCCTATGACCAAGGATGACATGATAGCCATGATCGCGACCGGCGCCGGTCTTACGCGAAGACAGGCAACACAGGCGCTTGAGACGTTCATGAGCGGGGTGACAGCACAGTTGAAGTCCGGAAGAAAAGTCAGCTTTTCCGGGTTTGGCACCTTCGCGGTGTCCAAACGCAAGGCCCGGACAGGGCGCAATCCGCGCACCGGAGCCCCCATCACCATCCCGGCGTCCAAGGTGCCGGTCTTCCGGGCAGGTACTCGCCTCAAAGAAGCTATCCGAAAATAGGTTCACGTATAGTTGGTCTCGGGCGGGCAGCACATGCGGCCCGCCCATTTGTTTACAGTTTTAATTGCATTTTCGCCGTTCTGACGCCACTTTTGGTACCTGCTATGGCGCGAAAGAAATCTCATAAGGGAAGAAAGACGGTAGCGGCGGTACTGGCGCTGCTGGCCCTGTTTATCCTGATCTCGTTGGTCACCCACCGGGCATCGGATGATGCCTATATTCGCGGCGAGGCGGACTACAACACCAGCCCATATGAATTCAGGTTTGGCAATGAGGCGGGGATGTTCGGGGCCTATTTGTCATACTTGTTATACTTCTTGATAGGCTGGCTCTCGATATTCATTCCGCTGGGGCTGGGTTCGCTGTCATTGCGGCTATTCTCGGAGAAGCTGGCGGAGCGACTCCCCATACGAGTTTCACTGCTCTTTGCGGTGGGCATTATGGGTACTATGATCGTCGACGTCTCGGTCGTAGCAGACGGGACCTCGGGGGAAGGGGATGCGCTGTTCGGCGGTTACACGATTGAGCTCCTTACTCGCATTGCGGTGAAACTCGTCGGTACTATGGGCGCCTACGTGGTTCTGGGAGGAACGATCGGTGTACTCCTCGTTCTGTACACCTATTTCACCCCCATTTTCCTCGGACAGCTGCGCCAGGCGGGCGTATCGCCGCTCAAACGTTTGGGACAATTGATTTTTTCGGGCCTTAAGTCGCTTCTCAGTTTTCGCTGGTTGTTCCGGCGGTCCCGATCGAGAGGCGAACTGCCCGAATCAGCCGCACAGGAGTTCGACAGCTTATTGAACAACGAAATTGCGGCCTCTCGCGCCGAGGTTTCCGAAGCGGCTTTTGAAGCCCAGAAAGAACTGGACATAACCGGGTCCGAGAAGGTCGCGCGCCGGAAGACAACCATGAAAAAGGCCGCCGAACCGGTGCAGATCTCTTCGCTGAATTTCAAATACCCAACCATGGATCTGCTTGAGGAGAATACAAGCGACGGCACAGCCGTAAGTACTGATGAATTAAACGCTACGGCCAGGATGCTTAAAGAAACGCTTGAGACATTCGGCGTATCGATTGAGGGAAATATCGACCGCTATCCGGGACCTATCATAACGCGATACGAGTTCAAGCCTGGGGTCGGTGTGAAGGTCAACCAGATCGTTAACCTCTCCGACGATCTCGCCCTAGCGCTCAAGGCCAAACGAATTCGAATCATAGCCCCCATTCCAGGTAAAGCGGCGGTTGGGGTCGAAATCCCCAATCGCATGCCGCAGAAAGTATTTCTGCGCGACATACTGAGTGCAGACGAATTCAAGAACGCTTCCATCCGCCTGCCGCTGGCGCTCGGCAAGACGATTTCCGGAAAGCCGTTCGTGACGGATCTCACCCGCATGCCGCATCTGCTGATCGCCGGCGCGACCGGGTCGGGGAAATCGGTCTGCATGAACGCGCTGATCACATCTTTGTTGTATCGGCTTCATCCGCTGCAGGTGCGGTTCATATTTGTCGATCCCAAGATGCTCGAACTCTCGGTCTACTCCGGCATTCCACACTTAGGGAGACCGGTGGTGACAACACCCAAGCAGGCCGAGAAGGTGTTTGCCGACACGGTCGCCGAGATGGAGAATCGCTACCGCAAGCTGGCGTCGGCCGGCGTCCGGAATATCGAGGATTTCAACCGTAAGCAACAGGCTGAAGAAACCAAGCTGCCGTATATCGTGCTGTTTGTCGATGAGTTGGCGGACCTGATGATGTCGTCGACTTCGTCCAAAACCGAACTTCTCATCACACGTCTGGCACAAATGGCGCGGGCAGTCGGCATTCATTTGATACTGGCGACCCAGCGCCCCTCGGTTGATGTCATTACCGGTCTCATCAAAGCGAACTTCCCGGCGCGTATAGCGTTTCAGGTTGCCTCAAAAGTGGATTCGCGGACGATCATCGATGCCAACGGCGCCGAGAAATTGCTGGGCTCCGGTGATATGCTGTTTCTGTCGGCTGGGCAGCCTGAACCGATGCGTCTGCATGGTGCGTTCTTGTCCAGCGACGAGACCGACAGAATTGTCACGTTCATTCGCGATCAGGGGATTGGGATGATGCCGCTCGAGGGGATCTCACAGTCCGCGGCTGACAACGGGGACACCGAAGTTGACCTGGGGGACCCGTTGTTCCGCGAGGCATGTGAAGTAGTCGTACGCCACAAGCAGGGCTCGGTATCGCTCTTGCAGAGACGACTTGGCATCGGATACCAGCGCGCCGCCCGTCTGATCGACAAGCTTGAGGAAGCGGGCATTGTGTCGCCGTTCGACGGCTCCAAAGCACGCGAAGTCATAGTCGATCGGAGCTATCTGGAGACCTTGTTCGGCAGCGCTCCGGCTGCTGCTCGGACGGAATCCGAACAGAACTGAGGCCGGTTCCAATCCGTATAACTCAAGATGAGAATCCTCCTCACGATTACATTCTTGTGCCTCGGGCTGGCTGCTCCGTCGTCCGTCGTGGCCGATCAATTCACCGAAATCAAGGCAAGGCTGGCGGAGTCGAACTGCACGCGATTCGAGTTCCGAAGCATTCTGTTTTCATCGATCTTCAAACAGACCGACACGTCCCGTGGAACGGCCTATATTGCCAGAGACGGACGGTACCGGATTAACCTTGGTCCGGATCAGTATGTCAACGATGGTTCGTATCTGTACTCATACAGCCCATCCAGTAACCAGGTGGTGATGCAGAAAGCGGATTCGACGACTGCATTCAGCAAGGAGGTTTCGTACCTGACACGGCTTGACGAATTCTTCAAAACCATTATACTTAAGGCCAATTCTGAATATCGGTTGATTAAATTAACCGATCGAATGCAGAATCTTCCCGATTCGATGAATCTCGTCATCAATAAGAAGGCACGGACAATCGAACGGATCGAGTATTTCGACATAAACGATGAGAAGGTACGGATCGAATTTTTGAAGCAAACGACCGGCAGCGAATGCGATGACAAGCAGTTGGCGCCGGATTTTCCGGATTCCGCAGAACGCGTAAAGCTGTAGCGATATGAAGTTTTTCGTGCATAAGCTGGGGTGTCCTAAGAATGACGTCGACGCCGACTACATCTCGGCGAGGCTCATTGACGAAGGGCATGAACCGGCCGGTTCGCCGGAAGAGGCGGAGTCAATCATCGTCAACACGTGCGGTTTCATCCTGCCCGCCAAGCAGGAGTCCGTCAACGAGCTTCTCCGGCTCGGCCGCCTAAAGAAAAGCGGACAACTGAGAACGCTGTATGCTGCCGGCTGCCTGGCTCAACGGAACGGCGACGAACTTCTGAAGGGGATGCCCGAACTGGACGGCTCGTTCGGTCTCGGAGCACTGGATTCGATTGCCCAGGCAGTGTCGAGTTCCCGGCGCACCGACACAACGGTCAAGATGGAGTCGCGCAAACTCGGATACCTGAGCTGGAAGAACCGATTCATCGCCGACTCACTTCCATATTCGTATCTCAAAATTTCGGACGGCTGTGACCGTGGCTGTACTTACTGTGCCATACCGCTTATGCGTGGGAAATTCCGAAGTCGCCCGATGGAAGGGGTTGTTCGTGAAGCGGAGTATCTGGCGCGAAACGGCAAAAAGGAACTCATTCTGGTATCCCAGGAAGCCACCATGTATGGCTACGGCTTGCCTGGACGGCCAACAATCGTCGACCTCTTGAAAGAGCTGGAGCAAATAGACGGGGTGGAGTGGATTCGGCTCATGTACCTTCACCCGGCAATGCTCGATGATAAAGTCATCAATTACCTGCTTTCTGGAACGAAGACGTTGCCATATTTCGATCTGCCCCTGCAGCATGTCAACAGCGCGCTCCTCAGGAACATGCACAGGCAGATCGACAGGCCAGGCATCCAGCGATTACTCTCGAACATTCGTGACAAAGGTGCGCCTGCAACCATCCGGACCACCTTCATAGTCGGGTTCCCCGGCGAGACAGAGGTGCAATTCGAGGAGCTTCGCGACTTTATTGCCGATCAGCAGTTCGATCGTTTGGGTGTGTTTACATACTCCCGGGAAGATGACACACCGGCGGCTCAACTCGCTGGGCAGGTCCCTGAAGAAACGAAAGTACGAAGAATGGACGAATTGATGACGGTCCAGAGGGACATTGCGTTCGCCAATAATCAGGCACTTATCGGAAGCGAGTTAGCCGTTGTGATCGACTCCGTTACAGCAGAAGGCGCCGGCACGGGGCGTACGAAGGCGGATTGCCCCGACATCGACCAGGAAGTTACGGTGCGGGGTCACGATCTCAAGACAGGCGATATCGTGAAGGTAAAGATCGACAGGGTCGAGGGATATGATCTTGTGGGAACTGTTATTGCGGGGTGAGCCATGATACACTTTGAGAAACTGGGCATCTATCTGTCCAAGCCGGTAGCATTCATTCTGTTGCTCATTTATCTGGTCCAGTCGTCCCTGGCGCTATATCTGGTGAAGAACAAGTTCGATCTGGAGAAACAGGTATCCTTTCAACAGAAGAAGATTACCGAGCTGGAAGAAAAATTGCAGTTGTACAAAGCGATCGAGGATTTTCAGATCGGGTTTACACCCGATGAAGTGGGGAACCTTACCAATGTCATTTATAGCGAGAGCAAGAAGTACAGCTACGACCCGCTGTTCATCGTGTCGATAATCATCGCCGAATCCTCGTTCAAGAAACACCAGGTATCCGAAAAGGGCGCCTCCGGGTTGATGCAGCTCAAACCGTCGACCGGCGCCGATGCCGCTACGCGTGCAGGTGTGCCGTGGGTCGGAGCCCCCACGCTGTTCGAGTCGGAAGCGAACATCAAGCTGGGCACCTATTATCTGTTCGAGCAGATTCTGAAACACCGGGACCTGAAAAAGGCGCTTATCGCGTATAATATCGGCGAGACAAAACTGCGCGGCATCATGAGACAGAACCTGCCGCTTCCCCGTCAGTATGTTGAGAAGGTGATGCAGACGTACAAGATGCTAAAGGAGACCTACCGGGCGTGACGAAACTCAGCCATTCGATTCAGGTACTGCTTCTCGTGGGGGCAGCGATGATTATGTTCGCCGGGTGCGGCGGTAAGACAACGCTTGTCAGTCAACAACCGGACGAGTTATTCAAAATCGGCAAAGAGAAGTATGATCACAAGAAGTATCTCGGCGCAATTGAGGCATTTCAGTCGGTCATCTACAATTTCCCGGGCAATTCGATTGTCGATACGGCTCAGTACTATCTGGCACTCTCGTATTATGGGAACAAGGACTATGCGCTCGGCGGGGTGGAGTTCAATCGCCTGCTGGTCAATTACCCGGCCTCCGTGTACGCGCCGCACGCGCAATTCATGAAGGCCGTGTGCGCGTTCGAGTCGACGCCCAGGAGTTCAGGTCTTGACCAGACTGAACTCGAGGATGCCATAAGGCAATTCGAGGAGTTTCTGGTCGATCGCCCGGAATCAGTGCTGGCACCTGACGTGAAAAAATACCTGGTTCTTGCTCGCACTCGCATGGCCCAGAAATACTATAACAGCGGAGTCGTGTATTCCAATACCGGCGCGGCCGACGCCGCCAAGCGATATTATCAGAAAGTGGCGGATGATTACACCGACACCGAATACGCACCCTTGGCGATTTTCAATATCGCGCGTGAAGAGTACAAGCAGCGACATTTCGACGAAGCCCGGCAGAAGTTCGAGGGGTTCCAGAAGGCATTTCCAGACCATGCGTTGACGCCAAAAGCGGCCGACTTGGCGGTCACCAGCGCCTTCAAGAGCGGCGAAGAGTCCTTTCGAAAGGGGGACATGGCGGCGGCGCGCGAGAAGTTTGAACGATTCGTGAAGGACTATTCCCAGGATAAGCGCGTCAAGAAAGCCGACGAATACCTGCAGAAGATTGGCGAACGGGTGCTCAGTGACTCAACCGGCGTCAAAACTGACTCCTGAAACCGGCGGCAGCTGGGGTTTGTTCGGAGGGGCGTTCGACCCGGTCCATTTGGGGCATCTGGCGCTCGCCCGCGACATGACGAAATCGCAGCACCTTTCAGGTATTCTGTTTATCCCGTCGTTTGACCCTCCACATCGCAAGGAGCCCTGCTTTGCCCCGTTCGATCAGCGACTCGATATGCTGCAAGTTGCTCTGGCTGAGCACCCGGCGTATGACGTCAGCACTGTCGAAGCGGAAATGGCTGAACCGAGCTACACGCTCAACGTGGTGCGCACACTCAAAAAGCGATACCCGGCGACCCGGTTTCATCTTATTCTGGGTGCTGACAACCTGGCCAAGTTCAGCAGTTGGTATCGACCCGATGAGATACTCAAGGAGATAGATCTGCTGGTGGGGGCACGTCCGGGGTTCGACAAACCATTACCGCTCCCGGCGCCGATTGAACGCGTAACATATGTGTCCGCAAGTCTTGTCGATGTCTCCTCGAGCCAGATTCGCAAGTTCGTTGCGGCAGGCGCCTCGCTTGGTCAACTCACGGCACTGGTTCCGGGAGTAGTAGCGGAGATGATCATTACACGCGGTTTATATCGATGACAACAGGTAAAAAGAGACGCATATATCTTATCGATGGTTCCGCGGTGTTCTATCGTGCCTATTTTGCACTGATTCGCAACCCGCTCATCAACTCCAAAGGAGAGGACACCTCGGCGACCTTTGGATTCGTGAATTCGCTGCTGAAGATCCTCCGCGACGAGAACCCTGACGCCGTGGCAGTCGTATTCGATTCAAAGCACCCCACTTTCCGTCATGAACGTTATCCTGAATACAAGTCGACTCGGGCCAAAATGCCCGAGGAGTTGGTAGCGCAATTGCCGCGGATCCATGCGGCGGTGGAGGCGCTCAACCTGCCCAAGTTTGAACTGAAAGGGTTCGAGGCCGACGATATCATCGGTACCCTGGCACGAGCGGCCGAAAGGGCCGGCTATGAGGTCTGGTGCGTGACCGGTGACAAGGATTATTTCCAATTGGTGTCGGACCAGATCAAGATATACAATCCAAAGAAGGTCTCAGAAGCTCCGGAGCGGATGGGGAGAGACGAGGTGAAGGCCAAGTTCGGTGTTTATCCCGAATTGGTGATCGACAAACTCGCCTTGATGGGGGACAGCTCCGATAACGTCCCAGGCGTGCCGGGTGTGGGTCCCAAGTCGGCGGACATTCTGCTGGAACAGTTTGGCAGCCTGGAGGCGATCCTGTCACGGCATGCTGAAATCAAGGCCAAAGGTCTTCGCGAGAAGATCGCGGCTAATATCGAATCCGCCATGCTTTCAAAAGAACTTGTCACAATTGATACCAACGTGCCCATACCGTTCGATCTGGCTGCGCTGGATCGCAAACCGATCAATTATGAGGCCACGAAGAAGCTGTTTCTTGAACTGGAGTTTTCGAATCTGCTCAAACAGATCGGCGTGGAAAGCGCCTCAATTGCGAGCGAGCAAGGCGTGTCCACTGCGGAAGCGGATTACAGGACGGTGACTTCACTCGACGAATTGCGTCAATTGATCGAGGCGCTTTCGGCCGCTCGTGAAATTGCTGTAGACACGGAAACAACTTCTGTTGACGCGCTCCAGGCTAAGCTTGTGGGCGTCTCTTTGTCAAGCAAAGCCGGGAGCGGATACTATATCCCGCTGGGCCATACTCAAGATTCCAGCCAGAATCTGCCGGTCGCGGAGGCAATCTCCCTGTTGAAAAAGCTGCTTGAGAACCCTGATGTCCAAAAAGTGGGACAGAATGTTAAATACGACTATGAAGTGCTCCACAGACACGGAATTGATATTACTCCCGTCTCTTTCGACACCATGCTGGCATCGTACGTTCTGAATCCGTCTGGACGGCAACACTCTCTTGACTTCCTGGCACTTAAGCATCTGGACCACCAGATGCAGCCGATCACCGACTTGATCGGGAGCGGCAAGGGGCAAAAAACCTTCGATTCGGTCGGCGTAAAGGCGGCCACGTACTACTCAAGCGAAGATGCCGATTACACATTTCGCCTTCGCGGAATCCTCGCGCCGCAGATCGATCAGTTTGAGTTGAATAACCTGTATTACAATGTCGAACTGCCGCTCATCAAGGTGCTGGCGACCATGGAAGAAGCAGGTGTCAGGGTGGACGAGTCGTTTCTGGCCACGCTGTCTGGTGAGATGGAAAACCGGCTGCACGAACTGACCAGAGAGATATTCAAAATCGCCGGTGGTGAGTTCAATATCAATTCCACCCAACAGCTTTCACACATTCTGTTTGATAAACTCGGACTCAAACCAAGAGGGAAGACTGCCAAGAAGACAGGTTACTCGACCGATGTCTCCGTGCTTGAAGAACTGGCCAAGCTGCATCCGTTTCCGGCTCTTATCCTCCAGTATCGGCAGGTGGGCAAACTTAAAAACACGTACGTCGATGCCATACCGCGCATGATCAACTCCGAAACCGGACGCGTGCACACGTCGTTCAATCAAACGATCGCTGCCACCGGACGGCTGTCCTCGACCGACCCAAATCTGCAGAACATTCCGGTCCGGACGGAAGAAGGGCGGGAGATTCGCAAGGCGTTCATTCCACGCGACACTGAGCACGTGTTGTTGTCGGCCGACTATTCGCAGGTAGAGCTCAGGATCCTGGCCCACTATGCCGATGACCGCGGCCTGATTGAGGCGTTCAAGCGGGGTGAAGATATTCACTCGCGGACGGCGGCGGAGGTCTTTGGCGTGGATATTGAAGAAGTCACTTCCGCTCAGCGCCGGGTCGCCAAGACCTGCAACTTCGCCATCATCTACGGGGTCACGGCGTACGGCCTGACCCAGCAAACGCAGATGACGGTGAGTGAAGCGCAGCAGTTCATCGACACGTACCTGGCGCGGTATCCGGGGATAAAAACGTACATGGAGTCCACTAAGGAGTCTGCCCGCGAAAAGGGGTACGTAACCACCATGTTCAACCGCCGGCGGTATCTACCGGAGATCAACGATAAGAACTTTGCCGTCAGGCAGTTCGCGGAGCGGACGGCCATCAATACACCTATTCAGGGGACAGCAGCTGACATTATCAAGGTGGCAATGCTGCATATCCACGAAAAACTTGCGAAACTACACACAAAAATGGTTTTGCAGGTGCACGACGAGTTGGTGTTCGACGTCTATAAGGGTGAACTCGATGAAGTTCGCGAGCTGGTCCGCGATGGCATGGAAAAGGCGGTCAAGCTCAAAGTCCCGCTGGTGGCGGACATCAGTGTCGGGGACAACTGGCTCGAAGCGAAATAAAGGAGCAGTAGTAAGGGGGTGAAGCATGATACGATTCTGGATAACCATCGCGCTGTGCGCAGCGGCTGTGGCTGTCTCCGCTCAGGATAATTGGCGGAGCGACACGTCTCTCCGTGTCATTCCCCAGCTGGAACCCAAGAACCAGCTGGCAGTTGGCATTGGATTCCCAATTGATGAAGTCAAGAGTACCGTACAGGTCGCGGCGCAGTACTTTCGCTATCTTGCAGATATCTTCGCTCTCAAAGCAGAGCTTGGATACGTTCCGAATACCAGTTATGACCGTGGCGCGCACGCCAGCACTGTCTCGCTCGGCGTCGGATTTCGACTGCAAATGCCGACCCGTATCATCGGGATGTTCCTGGATGGCAGCGTCGAAACAAGCAGCATTTTCGCAGTTGAAAGAGGTCGAGAATTTAGGGCGAGTCGAACCGGTGTCGGCTTGGCTCTCGGCTGGTCGGCGGGTCCTGTTAAGCGATATCGGCTTGATTTTGGTATTAGCGGCAGTCTCAACCACGTCGGTTATACCTACCATGTCGACATGATCCCTGAGTCGGGGCCAAGCTACGATATGCCGAGTACGGACAATTCTAGTGATCTCTACAACAGAGCATACTGGTTTGTCCGTCTGCGGCGAGGCATTTGACTGCTGAGCCAGGGGCAAATTCACTGTCCTGACTGCATGCTGCGGATTGACCTTGTTGAGCAACGAAACAATCACTTAGATTCAACCATGCTCCTCGGTATCACCGGACAGATCGGCAGCGGGAAATCATCGGTCGCGGCTGTCTTCGCGCACCTTGGCACTTATGTCATTGATGCGGACCGGATCGGCCGAAATGTTGTCGAGCGTGATCCGAAGCTGCAGAAACGACTCGTCCGAGCGTTTGGCCCGGAAATTCTGCGGGGCGGGAAATCACTCGATCGAAAGCGACTGGCGGCATTGGCATTTGCATCGCCGGCTGCCAAAAAGAGACTCGATGAACTGGTGCATCCATATCTCCTGCGTGAACTTCGACAAGAAACCAAGCGGTCACTGAAAGCCGGTTTGGTGGTCGTGATTGATGCCGCGTTGTTACTCGACTGGGGTATGGACAAGGAGGTTGACCGTGTTATCCTCGTGCATGCATCGCGCCGTCTGCGCATGGCCCGTCTGGTCGCGCGCGGCATAGCTCTTGCAGATGCCAGAGCGCGTGAACAGGCACAGTTGCCGTACGAAACCTATCTCCAACGCTCCCATCACGTTATTTTCAACAGCGGCACCAAGGCTGAACTCAGAAGAAAAGCCACGCGTCTTTGGCACCGCCTGATCAGCCAATCCCGTTGACAGAACGTCAGTTATTGAGCTAATTGAGTCGATGAAGGGTGGACGAACCACCCAATGTTGCTTACTAGCGAGGCAGGAATCGGTGCCATTGGTTGACTCGATTACAAACGCGACAATCCGCGACTACACCATAGCCGAGCTTGAAGAGCGGGCGAACTACATGCGGGGGCTCAACGAGATAGCCCTCTGTTCCGCCGGCTCCGGCCATTCCGGGGGCACGCTCTCGGTCATGGATATTGCGGCGGCGTTGTATCTCAGGGTGGCTCGCCACAATCCCCGGGATCCGTTTTGGGGGGACCGTGACCGGATCGTCTGGTCGGCAAATCATAAAGCGCCGGCGCTCTATGTGGCGCTCGCCGTTTCGGGCTATTTCCACGAAAAAGAGCTGATGAAACTCCGGATGCTGGGTTCCCCATTTCAGGGTCATCCGCACTGGCGTGATCTACCGGGCGTAGAAATCTCCGGCGGTTCGCTGGGGCAGGGGTTTTCCGTTGCGGTTGGATTTGCCCTCGCGGCCAAACTTGACGGCAAAGCGCATCGAGTGTTCGTCATTTCTACCGACGGCGAGCAGCAGGAGGGCTCGGTCTGGGAAGCGGCCATGAGCGCGTCACACTACCATCTCGACAATCTGATCCTTATTATCGACTGCAACAGCCTTCAGATCGACGGCGCCGTCAAGGATGTTATGAATATCGAGCCCTTGGCAGCCAAGTATCAGGCGTTCGGATGGCATGTTGAAGAGATCGACGGGCACAACATGTCGCAGATTGTCGAAGCGCTGGAAACCGCCCGCAACAAGAACGGGACTGGCAGGCCGGTCGTTATCATATGCCACACGGTGAAGGGGAAGGGAGTCTCCTTCATGGAGAACGTTGTCGCCTGGCATGGGAAACCGCCGAACCGGCAACAGATAGACCAAATACTGGCTGAACTTCACCTTGCCGATTCGCTTCATGTCGAACGCCTTCTCGATTTTGGAAAGCAGTATCAACTTCTGGTAGAGAATGAGCTTGCCTCAGACCTTCCTGCATATTCCAGGGACTTCTGGTGGAATAGTTCGGACTACATGAAAGTGGAAATGGACCCCACCAGAATGGGATTCGGACGAGCACTCGATAAGTGCGGTGATAATGAGAGGATCGTCTGCCTCGGTGCCGACATCTCGGACTCGATCTGTATCAGCGATTTTTACAGGAATCACCCGGGACGAAAGCGACGTTTCATTTCCATCGGCGTTGCTGAGCAGAACGCGACGACCATAGCGGCCGGACTGGCCAAAGAAGGAAAACTGCCGGTGTTTGGCACATACGGCGTCTTTGCGTCGGCGCGCAACCTTGACCAGGTACGAATTTCCGTCTGTTATGCCAATCTGAACGTTCTTATCGCCGGAGCACACGGCGGGATTTCGGTTGGTCCGGACGGCGCCACGCACCAGGAGCTTGAGGCATTGTTCCAAATGTGCGGACTCCCGAACATGCACGTGGGGGTGCCGTGCGACGCCATCGAAACTGAAAAAATGACTAAGGCACTGTTGTTCGATATCGAGGGACCCAAGTACCTTCGGTTTGCCCGCGAAGCAACTCCGGTCATCACGCGACCGGATAGCCCGTTCCGCTTTGGCGAAGCGAATATCTATCGCTTCCGCAAAGAGACATCGCATTTTGTCGATGCTTTCGATCTGTACCTGTCGTCAGAGTATCAGGACGAACATGAAACGCTGACTATCATTGCCTGTGGACCGGAGGTGGCCGAGGCGCTGCGCGCAGCCTATATTCTCAAAACCGATCGGAACATCGAAACGCGTATCATAAATGTGCATACGGTCAAACCGCTCGATCGTCACGCCATACTCAGAGCGGCAGGCGAGACTCAGGTGATTGTCACGGCCGAGGAGCATCAGGTGGGAGGCTTGGGCAACCAGATAGCTGCCGTTATCCTCGGGGAAAATTCATTGAGGACTAAGCCGCAATTCGGCATGATTGGCGTACAGGACCGCTTCGGTGAATCCGGCCAACCGTGGCAGTTGATCAAGCGCTTCGGTGTCGCGGCCGAGCATATCGCCCAGAAAGCAATTGAACTTTTGAGTATACAATAGGGAACAGGTCCATGAAATACACTGAACGGATCATGAAGCTTGAATCTGAGGGCGCCTATGTCGTGCTTGCCAAAGCCAAGGCGATGGAGCGCCAGGGGAAGTCGATCATTCACCTCCAGATTGGCGAACCGGATTTCGAAACCCCTCGGAACATCATTGATGCGGCCGTCAAAGCAATGCAAAGCGGTCAAACACATTACGCACCATCGGCGGGAATACCGGAAGCTCGCGAAGCAGCGGCAGAATACTTGAGCAAGACGCGCGGCATCAGTGTGAAGCCCGAGCAGGTAGTCGTCATGCCCGGAGCGAAGCCGTTCATATTCTGTGGGGTGATGTCGTTGGTCAACGAAGGAGATGAGGTGATCGTGCCGAACCCCGGCTATCCGCCGTATCGGGCGGTGGTTAAGTTCGTCGGTGGGAAGCCGGTCCCGGTCCGGTTGCGCGAGGAGAATGACTTTCGATTCAAAATCGACGAGTTTCGCAGGCTCATCACACCAAAGACACGAATGGTGATTCTCAATTCTCCCTGCAATCCTACTGGCGGAGTACTGACCAGTGAGGACCTTGAGGCCATTTACGCCGAGGCAAAGAAACACGACTTCTGGATCCTGTCCGATGAGATCTACTCCCGAATGATTTACGAGGGGGAATTCCATTCCATTGCCTCGATCCCGGGCGCCATGGAGCGGACTATCTGTATCGACGGCATGTCAAAGACGTACGCCATGACCGGGTGGCGGCTTGGGTTTGCCGCGATGCCCGAAAAGCTGGCACAGTATTTCTTTACGCTGGCGATCAACAATTTCTCGACCACGGCGACATTCTCGCAATGGGGCATGGTGGAAGGCCTTAGGGGTCCCCAGGGCGCTGTTGACAATATGATCTCGGAGTTTCGCCGTCGCCGCGAGGTCATTGTCGATGGGTTAAATGCCATTGAGGGGATCACCTGCAAGAAACCACAAGGGGCGTTCTATGTGTTCCCCAATATCACCGGAACCGCTCTGAAGTCACAGCAGTTTGCCGATATGATGCTGGAAGAGGCCGGTGTGGCGTGCCTTTCCGGCACCGCCTTCGGCGAGTACGGTGAGGGGTACATTCGGTTCTCATACGCTAATTCAATTGAAAATATCAAAGAGGCGCTAGCGAGGATCAAACGGGTACTTGCGGGGGTGAAGCAGCACTGAACGCCATACGCAGATTGGGCTTTCAAGGCCGGGCGCCAGTGCCCGGCCGTTTCCTTTTTTGTTGCCGCTTTGACCAACAGTTCCTAAGATAGACTTTATGAAATATGCCTACGTAACGACCAACCTGATCGACCTATGGGCCGAGCCGCGCTACAATTCCGAGCGTGCCAGCCAGCTTCTGTTTGCCGAATTGGTGACCTGGGCGGACGAGCAGGATGGCTTCGCGCGGGTACGGCAGGTTGACGGCTACACCGGTTGGGTGGATGCTCGTTTCCTTCAGGGAATCGACTGCGAGGCGTACGAGAAGTACGGGAGGGCAGCGACCTGGGTTGTCTCGGCAGTGCAAACGCCAATAATGGGCGTACGGAAGGGCGTTCCAATGGCGCCGCATTATCTCTACCATGGTACGAGAATTCTCATCAAACGCTCGCGGTCCCTGTGGTCGAAAGGCCTTTTGCCGGATGAAGCGGTGTTTCTCGTGAAGTCGACGGCTGTAGCACCTTCGCCGGTCAAATCTGTTGGTCTCGTAGCAAAGATCGTTAGAGAGTCACACAAATTCCTTGGTGTCCCGTACCTGTGGGGCGGTGTCAGCCCCGCCGGATTCGACTGTTCTGGATTTGTGCGTGCAGTGTTCGGTCGATTCGGAGTCTACCTCCCGCGCGACACCAAGGACCAGATCAACGCCGGCTCACCGGTGACTCGCGACGAAGTCAGGGCAGGCGACCTCCTCTTTTTCAAACGCCACGTGGGAATTGCCCTCGACAATAAGCGTCTGATCCACGCCTCACTCGCGGGCGGCGGCGTGCGGATCAATTCCCTCGATGCGAATGACCCGGACTATCGCGCCGACCTGGGTCGGGATTTCAACCAGGCACGGAGAGTCCTGTAATGGAAATCAACGTCGCCCGAGTGGCGCTGCCACTGAAGAAGCGATTTGCCGTTGCGAAGGGTTCGGCAGAGGTCAAGACCAACGTTCTCACGATCCTTAACAACCGGTACAGCGGCGAAGCTTCCGGCTCAGTCTACTACGGCCCCCCGGTTGAGTTGATCGAGGTCGATATCCGTAAGGGTATCGAGTTTATCAAATGGCTGCCGCGTATCGATGTCTCCACCCTGAATTCAATCACGTGTCTCGACATTTTGCCAATCGCCCGTTCCGCCTTGATGGGGATGGTACTTAATGCGATATCGGGAGAAAGCGGACGATACCCTTGGGAAATTCTGGGGCTCGGCACGCCGGTTGGCATACGAAGTTCCCTGACGATCGGCATCGACACACACGAAGTCATGAAGAAGGCCATTCTCGAAAGCCCGCATGCCATCATCAAGTTGAAGTTGGGTCATGAACAGGACTGTGAACTGCTCGACGTCATCAAGGCTGTGACCGACAAAGAGATTCGGGTTGATGCCAACGGCGGTTGGACGTGCGCGAAGGCCGAAGAAATGATCTACTATCTGGGAAAGGCCGGTGTGACGATCGTGGAACAGCCGACCGAGCCGGAGTATTCGTCGGAATGGCCGCATTTGAAAAAAGCCTCACCGTCAGTCGAGCTGATAATCGATGAAGGACTGAATCGACTTGAAGACTACGATCAGTTCAAGGACTCCATCGATGGCGTCAATATCAAGATGGAAAAGTGCGGCGGGATTCTGGAAGGTATCAGGATTGCCCGCCAGGCCAGAACCGACAAGAAGAAGGTAATGCTCGGCTGCATGGTGGAATCATCGATAGGGATTGCCCAGTCGGTGTACATGTCGTCGCTCGCGGACTATTGCGATCTCGATGGCCCACTCCTTCTTGAGAACGATATCGCCAGCGGCATCGTGTATCAACGTGAGTATATCAAAGTGGATCGCGAAATCATCGGCGGACCAAAACTCAAACGCGACCTGTTTGACAAATATGTCCAGACATAGCCGTTATAAGATTATCACATCATCGGTAGTTCTTGTGGTCGCTCAGCTCTTAGCCGGGCGGTTAATGGCTGAGCCGCAGGCCATCACGATCATCTATCCGAAACCGGACCAGACCGTGGCGGCGGTCGATTCGACGTTTATCCTCGGGCATCTGCCAGAATCTATGCTGGAACAGATCAAAGAGATCGGCCTTCTGGTGAATGGAATCGCCACGCCAGTCCATCCTGACGGCGGCTTTATCGCATACGTGCTGCTACAGCCGGGGGATTTTGTTTTCCAGGTAGAGGCATTCCACAAGAAAGACCTTGCCGGCAAAAAGCGCCCGACCGGCCAGCCGCTTGCATTTGGCTCTGTTATCGTCAAAGTCCTCAAGCCGCTCAGATCGTTGCCGATGGACACACTTCAAATTGCCGGCGAATATGCTGCTCCGAAAGGTGACCTTGCGCTATCAACTGGGGATCGACTGGAAGTGGGGTTCCACGGCACTCCCGGTGGGATCGCCTGGTTCTCGATACCCAAGGTTGTCGATTCGGTGCCGATGGCTGAACGAGAGCCGCAAATCCAGCCATACTGGGGCGAGGCCCTCTTTGGTGCCGGCGCGGTCCCTGAATCGCTGCTCGTGCGCGGCATTTATTCCGGACATTATGACATACCATGTTCGGTGAGCACTGATGCAGGCCGCATTATATATCATCTGGCGTCGTCACGAAAGGGCCAGGCTGCCGTTACGGGCGAGAGCGATTATAAAATATCCCTCAACAGCAAGCAGTTTCCTGTTACAGTACGTTTTGTCGATTCCATTACCACCGTTCGGTTGGAACCTTCACAAGGATACTTCGCTATTTTTCAACCCAAAGGGGTAGAGGCGCTGGCCGTAGGAGCGGAGGGGGATTGGTATCGCCTGCAATTTTCAGGAGTATGCCACGGTTGGGTTGAGAAGAAAGCCGTAGAGCTTTTGCCTCAAGGAATTTTGCCGCCACACTCCTATGTGCGGTCGGTCAGGACATTCGGCTTTCCGGATAGTGTCGTGATTGAGTTCCCCTTGTCCGGTGTCCATCCGTTTCGCGTGATAGAGGATGATCTGAGAACGCTCCGTGTCCAGTTGTTCGGCGTGACCTCCAACACCGACTGGATTCGTTATGACTTCGCCGATACGCTCATTGACATTGCGACCTGGTCACAGCCGGACGACGGCCTGTATGAGTTCTGTATTAAACTCACCCAGGATTTGTGGGGATACGATTGCTACTATCGCGGTAACACGTTCTGCCTGGAACTCCGAAAGCCACCTGCAGATCTCGAAACTTTGCGCGGAAAGCGTATTGTGCTGGATCCGGGTCACTCCAAGGACCCGGGCGCAACCGGGCCGACAGCTTATACTGAAGCAGAAGCAAACCTAGCCTTGGCAAAAGTAGTCAGGGATGTCCTGGTAGCGCACGGGGCGACCGTAGTGCTAACGCGCGATGACGACAGAAATCTGCCTTTGGCTGATCGGCCGGTGGTAGCTAAAGCGAACCACGCCGACATCTTCGTCTCCATTCACAACAACGCGCTTCCCGATGGCGTGAATCCGTTCGTCAACAATGGCGTCTCCACCTATTACTATCATCCGCATTCCATCGATCTGGCCAGAGCTGTCCAACAGGAGATGATCAAGGTCACCGGGCTTCGAGATTACGGGCTCTATCACGGCAACCTGGCAGTGAACCGGCCAACTCAATACCCTGCTATCCTCGTCGAATGTGCGTTCATCATTCTGCCGGAACAGGAGGCGCTGCTCAAGACGGACAAATACCGGCGAGCGGTAGCGCGTGGGATCACCGACGGCATCGAAGCTTTCTTGAAGGGGTATGGCAATGGGCGATGAACAAGGCGGAGCACCAAAGCCGACCCAGCCGTACTGGCTGGTGTATCTCGCAGCTCTTCTATCCGGCTTGTTGATGCTCGCTCAGGCAATGCACTATTATCCCGCCACCAAGATCACCGCCAAACTTGGAGTAGCGTTGATTTATTCTGCGATTGCTCTGTTTATCGGTAACGGCCGCCCGGCCGGCTTCATCGCTACGACGATCATCTGGGTGGCAGTGATAGTCAGTCTTCTGGTCTAAAATCGAGAACTTTTGTCAAAGCCAAGGCCCGGTGCCAGTGTCGGCATCGGGCCTTTGAATTAGCTGCCGCAATCGAGGCTGCTTACTTCGGCTTTGGTCCCTTGTTGCGGTCGGCAAAATTCCGGGCTTTGGGTGCATCGGATTTCTTCTTCGACTCCGCCACATACTGGATCGTCTCGTCATGCAGCAGCACATAGCTCCTGGACTTCGCGCGCAGAGCGATAACATCGTCAGGCGACGCGTGGCAGTGATTCGAAATGAAGCGCAGGTTTACCAGGTTGACGATATCGTCGTCGTCGAGTACAACTTTCTTCCACTCAGATTTCGACCGCTTCTTGAAATGGCCATATGCCTTACCGAACGGCGGCCCCGGATCCGTTTTAACCGGTACGTAAAAGATCGCCGGGCTAAGTTGGAACAGCAGGGTAATGTCCAGGTAGGACTTGCCTGCCTTCCGCAGATCGATGACCGCTTGCGGAGTAACGCCAGCCCGTTGCGATAGGTAGAAAATGACTGCCAGTTCTTCGTCCGAGATCTTCTGCTCCCGGACTGCAACAACTTCCCGCTCCGGCATTTTGAAATAATCGCTTATGGCCAGATGGAACGACTTTAAGTGCCCGTCACTGATCGACAGTCCGGCAGAAATATCGGCCGACTGACCGGACGCCGGTACCAGCAGCAAAAACGCCGCTACCGCCGCCAACAATGCTGTCTTGCGCATATTGGCTCCCTTCGTGAACTCACTGTCCTTATTATCGGCTCCTATCGTTGGGTAGTTAAAACATATTATACAGACCAACTCGGATCCGGACTCCTTTCAAAACCAGTTGAATAGAAACACGTGTCAGAACGTGAATGGAATACTTGAGAATAGAGGCGTACTGCACTGTGGCGCAGCTGGATAGCTCATACAACGTATCATCAGAACAGCAAATAAGTCTTGACAAGATAGGTGCCAGTATCTATTTTGAAATTAGAAGGTCTGGCCCAATGGGCATTAAACCGAGCCCGCCACGAAGTGTGGCATTCACGGCCGGACGTTCGACTACAATCTTCAAAGGTTTGAAACCCCTCGGCATCGGCCGAGGGGATTTTATATCAGGTAGTCTGTTACGGCCAAACGACTTGTGCAACGCGGTGAGACTGCTTGATACAATCGTTCAAGCCGATCCCATAATAAGCATTTCCGGTGATATGCAGGTTACCGATCAACGCCAGTTCGGTTTCGATTTGCTTCATGATTCCGCTGTGACCGATATGAAACTGAGGTATCCCATGTCGCCATCGGTAGATACGCGTGATCTCGGGCGTGCCGGAAATCCCGACTATGGCATCGAGGTCGCGCCGGACCAATTCCACCAACTCGGAGTGAGAAAGGCCAGCCGATTCGTGGTCACCATCGCCTCCAACCATCGTCCGAAACTGTACTTTCCCTAACGGCGCCCGGTCGGCGAAAATCGATGATGTCCAGATCGAGCCGAGGATCCGCCTTCTCTCTTTTTTTGGTACCAGAAATCCAAAGCCGTTGAGGTCGGCACGCACGGCACCCACAGGGTACCCCATGCAAACGACTGCAATCGGCGCGTACGGGATCGATGCGAGAGCAGCGGATAGCTGTGCGGAAAGACTCTTAACGATTTCGGCTCCAGCGTGCGACGGTACCGCGAGAATGACAGTAGTTGCCGTCACCAGGCTGCCGTCTGCAAGTGCCACCAGGTACTGGGAATCACGTTTGGCAATACTTCTTACACCGAGCCCGGTTTGTATCTCGGTTGCGTACTTTTGCCTGAGCGCGTCGATGATCGCATCTAATCCACCATGGAACGATGTCAGCCAGCCGCCGGGTCCGGATGGTCCGCCGGTCGTACGCCCTGCTGCTTTGTGTCGACGTCCTCTGACAATCATTGCCTTCAATAGCGACCCATACTCCGATTCCATCTCTTTCATAATGGGAAAACAGGATTGGAGCGAAAGCCGCTCCGCATCCCCGCCGTAGATACCGGACACCATCGGCTGTATCAGATAGTCGGCGGCCTGTCTGCCGATACGGCGCACCCCAAAGCTGTAAACGGACTCATCGTCACCGTTCGGTGGCCTGGAACCGAACGGCTCCATCATAACTCGCAGCTTGCCGGAAAGAGGGAGGATATCTGAAGTCAGGAATTTGCCTGGGCTCATAGGAACAGACCGTAGCCTTCCTTCGCGCAGGATGAATCGGTTGCTCACATTGGCGTTGGCCGGTTCAAGTTGTTTCGTCAAACCCAGATCGTTACAGAGCTGGAGCGTCAACGGCTCGCGATCAAGGAAGCCGTTGGGACCCCAATCAAAGCTGTAACCGTCGATATGGTCAGTTCCGATCGTGCCCCCGAGCCGATTCTCGGATTCATAGAGGCAAACCGTCAGTTCAGGCTTGCGCTGCCGAATGAAGTGCAGAGCGGACAGACCTGAGATGCCGCCGCCTGCAATCAAAACATCAATGAGTGACACGTGCCGAAACCCTTTCCCTGATCAGGTTAGCAAGCACCTGTGCGAATCGGTGATCGTCGTTGAACATTGGCATCCGCCGAATGCGAGGAGCGAGCGCGGGCCCGACCATCTCTCTCAGCTCGATGTCGAGTTCATATAGCGTCTCGATATGGTCACAAACGAAACTGATCGGCACTATGAACAGCCCGCCAGGACGCGAGGAAAGCAGGCGGCGCACTTCGCTGACCGTTTCCGGCTGGACCCATCTGACCGGGCCGGTCCGACTTTGAAACGCGACGTGGAAATCTCGGCCGCCCGCGGTGAGTTTGGCACTGCGCTTGATCTGTTCGACATACGGATCGCCATCCTGCACGAACTTTTCCGGCAACGAGTGAGCGGAGAATAACAGAGTCTCTCCCGGTCTGATATTCGCGTCGATGAAGTCGCGAAGAAGCGATATATACATCGGATTGTCATGGTAGTCCCGTACGAACACGGAGGTGATTCCGCGGTAACCCGCCAACTGGCGCCCCGCTTCTTCGAACGATGATCCGGTTGTGGCGCGGCTATACTGCGGATACATGGGGATGAATATGAGCCGTCGAAATCCTTCGTGAAACGCGCGGTGTACAGCTTCTCCGATGGTCGGTTCGAAATAACGCATGCCGACAAAACACCGGAACCCGGGAAGTTCGGATCGCAGCAGTTCTTCGACCCGCCTCCGTTGTGCATCAGTCCATGCGAATAGGGGCGAGCCACCGCCTATCATCGCATAATGACTCGCGACTTTGCCTTTTCGAGCACTCGATATGAACCACGCGAGCGGCTTTTGCAGAAAGGGTCCACCCGGCAGCCGAATGATCGACCGGTCTGAGAATATATTAAAGAGATACCGTCGTACGTTGTGGGTATTGTCGGGTCCTCCCATGGCCAGCAGGATGGCGCATGTCTTTTCGTCACGCATAACAATCGCTCAGATCGTCCGGGAGAACGTGGAGCCGGGAGTTGTTTCCTGGCTTTGGAGGTACGCATCAAATGTCATGGCTATATTTCGCACAAACGTGCGTCCCAGCGCCGTAATGCGCAGGCCGTCGTCGCCGATAACCAACAGGTCGTCATCCACGAACTCCGCCAGCGCGGATTGCTCGTGAACGAAGTACTCGATGAAGTTCACACCGAACCTTGTTTGCAGGCCGGAGAACGGTAGTTGGAAATTGCACATGAGTGTTGAAATAACAAACTGGCGGATTTGATCATCCCGGGAAAGGCGTATGCCGCGATATACCGCAGTCTTGTCTCGGTCGATGGCCGTCTGATAGCTGTCGAGCCGCGACAAATTCTGATAGAATCCATTGTCGACATAACCGATTGACGACATGCCAAGGCCGATCATCTCCGGCGCGGCCTGGACAGTGTACCCCATGAAGTTTCGATGCAACCTGCCGTCGACCTGGGCGATGGCCAGTTCATCGTTGGGAAGTGCAAAGTGGTCCATGCCGATCTGCCGGTAGCCGCCGCCGGTGAACCGCTCGACAGCAGTGGAGATGAGTCGGTATTTTGTCTCGGTACTCGGCAAGTCCTCGTAGCGGATCATTGACTGATGCGGCATCGCTTTCGGCAGATACGCGAACGAGTACACGGCAACGCGATCGGGTTTCAGTCGCAAAGACAGTTCCAGGGTGTTTTCAAATGTCTCCGCAGTCTGACACGGCAGGCCGTAGATGAGATCGATGTTAATACCTTTGAATCCGCGTGTGCGGCAATGCGCGATCAGATCTGCCACAAGCTCAAAGCTCTGGACGCGTCCGACGGCCTTTTGCACCGATTGATCGAAGTCCTGGACGCCCAATGAAATGCGGTTGAAACCGTTTTCCGAAAGAAAGTCGATCTGGTCGAATGACGTAACCCGCGGGTCGACTTCGATTGACTTTTCGCAGCCGTCCTCAAAGCGAAACTCCTCAGACAGACTCTGTAGAATGCGGGCAAAGCGAGCCGGATCGATAAACGTGGGAGTGCCACCACCGAAATGAAGCTGATTGATGGTACGCCGGTCGCCGAGCAGGGAAACAACGTGGCGTGTCTCACGCAACAAGGCGCTGGAGTAACTGTCCACGCGCGAGGTGCTGTTGGTGATTACCGTGTTGCACCCGCAGTAATAACAGCGCCGTTGACAAAACGGAATATGGCAATAGATAGCCAACGGGTCAGTGGCTCGCTCTGATGCCGCTCGCAACGCCTCTTCATAATGTATCCTGCCAATCTCCTCTTTCCAGACCGGAACTGTCGGATAGCTGGTGTACCGCGGCCCGGAACGATCGTACTTGCGAAGCAGTTCAACGGGCACAGTCGTGCCGGCTGTCTCTGGACTCATGTCGGCCTCCGATAATTGTGCACTGTCTGCACCAGAGCCTCGACCGATGCCAGCGGTGTTTCCGGCAGTATCCCATGGCCGAGGTTGAACACCAGTCGTTCATGACAATCCAAACTGTCGAGGATTTCTTCGGTATGTTGGACCACTCGTTCAGGTGTGCCGAATAGCACCGCCGGGTCAAGGTTTCCCTGAATCGCTTTTCCCGACAAGGCCGAGGCAGCTTCGCTCAAGTCCATGCGATAATCAACACCTACGACCTCGCACTCGATGTCCTGTACGACATCGATATAGGGAGCGAGGTTGTTGACAAACAGGATCCTGGGGGTTCCCGGCCGCTTGAGCTCCCGGAAAATCTTGTTGATCGGTCTGGCGGACCAGTTGCAGTAGTCGTCCTTGGAGAGTATCCCGCCCCAACTATCGAATATCTGAACCGCGTCGGCGCCGGCATCAATCTGCGCCCGCAGGTAGTCGACCGTGACATCGACAAGCAATGTCATCAACTCCTCGGAGGCGTCCGGATAGCGGTGCAGAAACTGCTTGGCTTTGTCGAACGAGTGCGATCCTTTGCCGTTGATAAGATAACAGGCCAGCGTGAATGGGGAACCGGCGAACCCAATGACCGGAGTCGAGGGGAGTGCCAATTTAATCCGGCGAATCCCCTCGGGTACGAACCAGAGTTCTTTGTTGACATCAAACCGCCGAAGTTCGGCTACGTCGGCTGGGTTTTTAATAGTCTTCTGAAGCTGCGGTCCACCATCGGGGAACACAACCGGGATTCCCATTGGTTCGACTATGGTGAGTATATCTGAGAACAAGATCGCGGCATCAAGTCCAAATCTCTCCACGGGCTGGCGGACCACCTCAGCGATCAGTTCGGGGGTTCGGCACAGTTCCAGAAACGAGACTCGTTCGCGAACAGCACGGTAATCCGGCAGATACCGTCCCGCCTGACGCATGATCCAAACCGGAATCGGCCCATCGTTTTCACCACGGCAGGCCTTAAGGAACGGGCTGTTGCTTATGTCCATGAATGTGCTTCCTTGCCGATCGCGGAAGCGAGGACCTCGACCGCTTGATCGAGCATTTCGTTAGTATGCGCGGCTGACAGGAAACAGACCTCGTAGCCCGAAGGAGGCAAATATAGCCCGGCATCGAGAATCCTTTCGTGCACCCGGTTGTAGTGTGAGATACCGTCACTACTGATAGTGTCAGCAGACAAGGGGAGCTCGCGCTGAAACACGATCCAGAAAATGGATGCCACGCCGGCAATGTTCACGGCTCGCCCGCTCAGCCGCTGCATGAGCGAACCCACAAAACGGCGATTGCGCTCTTCCAGCTGGGCGTGAATCTTCCCGTCAGCGAGTTTTGTGAGTGTCGCCAACCCGGCCGCCATGGCTACCGGATTGCCCGAAAGCGTTCCAGCCTGATAGACCGGTCCAAGCGGGGAGAGCATATCCATAATATCTGTGCGGCCACCGAAGGCGCCGACCGGCATCCCGCCGCCGATGATCTTACCGTACGTTAGAAGGTCAGGTCGAATACCGTAATATGCTGCTGCGCCACCCATCCCGAGACGGAATCCGGTGATGACTTCGTCGAAAATCAACAGTGCCCCGTGTTTTTCCGTAAGTGCCCGAAGCAGGCGAACGTAGTCATGCCGCTGAATAAGCAAGCCGTTATTTGCCGGGACCCCTTCGATTATAACGGCCGCCAATTGGTCGCCATGCTGGTCGAAGAAGGTCTGGAGTGCCTCCTCATCGGCAAGCGGCAGGACTGCAGTGTGGCTGGTGATAGCGTCCGGAACGCCCGCCGATGACGGCTGCCCAAAGGTGGCCAGACCCGAGCCGGCCTTTACCAACAGGTGATCGCTGTGACCATGATAGCAGCCCTCAAATTTTAGTACGAGGTCTCGCCTGGTGAACCCCCTGGCCAGTCTAATAGCCGACATCACGGCCTCGGTACCTGACGACACGAAACGAATCTTTTCTACCGGATCGATCTGTCTGACGATGAAGTCGGCGAGTTCGTATTCAAGCTCAGTCGAAGCGCCAAAAGTCATGCCCCGCTCGACTTGGGATTTGACAGCGGCAACGACATCCGGATCGCCATGTCCCAGAATGAGCGGTCCCCAGGAACTGCAGAAATCGATATAGCGGTTACCATCGATGTCATACAGGTACGCCCCCTCGCCCCGGTCGATCACGCGCGGCGTGCCCCCAACCGATTTGAACGCCCGAACCGGAGAGTTTACTCCGCCGGGGATGACCCGAGATGCGAGGCTGGTCAATTCTCTCGACCGCCCAGTGTTCAGTTTAGCGCCAATCATGTTTGAGAATGTCCCTCAAATGATAGGTGAGAATGATCGAGGCACCGGCGCGCATGATGGCGGTGAGATTCTCGATCACCATGATCTTCTCATCGGCCAGCCCGGCCTGGGCAAGTAATTTAACGGCTGTGTACTCTCCTGAAACGTTGTAGGCTGCGACCGGTAATCTGCTGTGAGCCTTGAAATCGGCAATGATATCCAGATAGGGGAGAGCCGGCTTAACCATGACGATGTCCGCCCCTTCATCAGTATCGAGTGCCAGCTCGTGCAACGCTTCGGCGCGGTTGCGGAAATCCATCTGGTACCCCTTGCGGTCTCCTTTGCCCGGCGCAGATTTAGCCGCCTCGCGGAACGGACCGTAGTAGGAAGATGCATACTTGGCCGTGTAGGCCAGGATCAACGTTTCGTGCCGACCGTCGGCTTCGAGCGCCCGGCGAATAGCGCCAATGCGCCCATCCATCATATCCGAGGGCGCTACACAATCGCATCCGGCGTTCGCCAGTGCCAGGGCCATATTCGCCAGCACCGTTACCGACTGGTCGTTATGCACATGATCGCTTACCGTCACACCACAGTGCCCGGTGTCCGTGTAAGCGCAGAGGCACACATCGGCGCTGACAAAGAGGTCGTCTCCGAATTTGTCCTTCAGCCGCTTGACAGCCACAAGAACCGGGTTTCTTTCATCCCATGCCGTGGCCGCCATTGGATCTTTGCGATCAGTGACCCCGAAAAGCATCACTTTGTTAATACCGATCTGCATGTCGGTGACAATCGATTGCGCGAGTCTATCTACAGACTCACGGTAAATGCCCGGGAGCCCCTTGATCTCCTCTCTGATACCGGTGCCGTCGCATACGAAGTAAGGCTGGATCATCCCGCGCGTGCTGAACGTCGTGTCTGCGGAGAGGTCGCGGATGATCGGATTTCTCCTGAGCCGCCTCGGGCGAGTTAAGAGTTCCATGTGATGTACTCCAGGATAGTGTTGACATCGGGGACAGGCATAGTCGAAATTCGCGGCCAACCCAGCAGCGTCATCTCCCGCTCGGTCGTGCGGCCGATGGCAATCGCCCGGCAACGCGGTTCCCCGAACTGCTCATGCCAGGCCCGCACGGTCGAGGGGGCTGTGAACAGGATGTAATCTGTTGGTCCGAACGAGCCGACTGCACGTTTGGAAACCGGCGAAGGCTCAGTCCGATAACAGATGAGGGGATAATATTCAACCTGCTTCGCGGCGAGCATGGGAGCGGGATCAAAATTTATCTCAGCGCCACGAGCATACAGAACCCTATTCCCGGCGGAGACGTGTTCCGCAACCAACAGAGTGAATAGCTGCTCGCCGTAAGCTTCATCCGGCACCAGGGTGGCGAACCGGCCGAATTGTGCGAGCGCCATGGCGGTTTTGGTGCCGACCGCTGCGATCTTGCTCGAAAAGGAAAGAGGGCGACCCAGGTCCGACAGACGCCGAAAGAATGATTCGACGCCGTGAGCGCTCGTGAATACAGCCCAGTCGGGAGCAAGACCATTGAGCGCCGGAGGCCATTCGAAAGCTATCGGGCGGATCGTTTGAAGGGGAATTGGAACTATCTCCACATCCCTCTGCACGGCTTGACTCTTCAAGTCGACCAGTTGCGAGAGATCTCGTGTGATGCCTACGCGCAACATACCGAGCTTTCCTGGAGGCTGACAAAGGCGCGTTCTATGATTTCCTCGACATCGGCACCGGTAATATCGGCGCGCTTGAGGCCGGTCCACGCCTGCTCATTCCGCACCCCCAAAACCGCTTTGAGCCGGAACAAGTGGCCAAGTTTCTCCGAATAAACGCCGAGAGGCAAGGAACAGCCGGAGTCGAACCGTTCCAGCAGCCCCCGCTCAAGGCGCGCTACGATGGCGTCCTCGCGAGTCCCAAGATTCGATACCACCGACTCCACCCGTGGGTCATCTTGCCGGATCTGGATTCCCAGAATTCCCTGTGCGGGGGCCGGCAGAAACTGTTCAGGGTCCAGCTCTATCGTCACCAGATCATTCAATTCAAGTTTCAGCCGTTTCACACCGGCTGCCGCGATGAGGATGGCGTCATACTCACCGTTGCGGAGCTTCCCTACGCGCGTCGGCACGTTCCCGCGGAGGTCGACGATCCGTAGGTGAGGATTGTAGAATGCGATCTGCGCTTTACGGCGGGCCGCGCTGGTGCCGATGATCGCTCCGGGCTTCACCGGTATAATTCCGCCCTCGATATATGCGTGAGGTCGTACGAGCAGGAGTTCACGTCGATCAGCGCGATAACCGACTGCGCCGAGCTTGAGCCCCATCGGCTGAGTGGTCATCAGGTCTTTGAGTGAGTGGACGGCCAGATCGATCTCGGCCGCCAACAACGCATCTTCCAATTCTTTTGTGAAGAACCCCTTGCCTTCCATTTGGTCGAACCCGACACTGTCGATCCGGTCACCAGAGGTTTTGATGACCCGGATGACCACCGTGCAATTATGGTCGCGTTCGAGGCAGTCACGGATGAAGTTGGCCTGATACAACGCCAGATCGGATCCTCGCGACCCGATGATCAAATGTGTGCGAGGCATATTGATTACTGCGCCCCACCCAAGTCATTCGGGCACAGGCCGCTGCGCATCTGCGCCAGCCTTTCCGACAGGACTCGGACCGGCTGGAAAGAGGAATGGCCGATCAATTTCGTCACGAGCCGCTTGACCGCCTCACGCTCATCGTGCTGCAAACTGGTCAGCTTCTGTGCAAACAGATCATTCAGAGCTCGGTCCGCCAACTCAAGTGACTCTTTGTAGCTGTCGTGAAAGATCGGTTTCAGGGACAATTCCATCCGTCCCGAGAGATAGCTGTTGACGGCTTCACGTACGATCTCGCTGGCCTTGCCGACCTCAACAAATTTCTGGCGAAGGTTGCCGTTGCACCGAGACTTGAGTATCGGGATGTCGATGAATCTCACGCGTGAGTCGCGCTCGAACTCAATCGAAAAATCGCGCGGGACAGCAAGGTCGATACACAGCACCGGATTGGTGCTTGCTGTGAGCCGATCCAGGAAAGTACAGTCAAAGACCGGCTCGGAAGCCGCGGTCGCAGAAATGATAGCATCGACGCCAGTCGGCTGGCGCAGGAACACCTCAAGCGAGACTGCCGTGCCGCCAAACTCCTGCGCCAGCGGCCGGGCGTTTTCCAGCGTACGATTCACAAAAACTATGTCACCCAGGGTGAAGTCTTTAATATAACTGGCCAGCTTCCGAGTCATCGCGCCTGTGCCAACCAGCGCCACGACTGCTTGCATGTTTGCTTGGAGATGTCGTTGAAGCTCCGAAGCTGCGAGCGATGCCATCGACAGCGCTCCTTCACCAACCGAAGTCTCGCGTTTGACCTTTCGTGCAATCTGAAGCGCTTTCTCTGCCAGGTCGGCCAGAACCGGCCCAGAGAGACCATCCGCGGCAGAGTCCTGCCAGGCTTGCTTGAACTGACCCGTTATTTGCGTTTCACCCACGACCAACGATTCAAGTGATGCGACGGTCCGAAAGAGGTGCGTGATGGCCTCGCGGCCGGTGAGATGATAGAAGTCGTTGGGGAAGAAGCCTACGTCATGCTGCCCGGCAAAGAAGAAGTCTATCAACCGATGGAGCGGGCGCTCGCCCTGATCCTCCCCATTGATAGCGTACATGAATTCCACACGATTACATGTCGCAAGGTAAAGTAGTTCGTTAAGCCCGAGCACCTGCTTGAGCTCCGCCAGGAAGGTATGCTTTTTCCCCCTCTCGAGCGTCAGCCGCTCAAGAAGCGGCATGTTCTGCTGCCAGATCGATGTCCCAATTATCCCGAACTGCACGCCTTAGTCCGTCCTCATTTCTGCCATCACTCGATAACTTTGATGGAGATACAACAAAATTGGTCGCAATTGTCACGGTATTGTCACGGCTTGTGAAAAAGATAACAAAAAACGGGATGATTCTATCGATGAGAGCTATTGACTCGGACTTACGGGCTGGACTATTGCGTACAGTTCGGTATGTTTTGGAGGAATTGGTGCTGAATGGAATTCATACACGGCGTAGACATACAGGGAACGAGGCATCCAGATCACCGGTATGTGCAAATGCTGCACCTCGACAGCCACCCAGACAGTCATCGAACGCCTCGCAGCCCCGGCAAGGACCATCGATCCTGCCTCGGTCGTACAAGGCGATCTCGCGCATGCGCGGGTCCTGCCATAAATCCCGAAGTGACGTCTCTCTCACGTTTCCGACTCTGAACCGAGAATCAAGCAACCCGGTGCAAGGATAGACGTCACCGTTGGCCGCCAGGTAACAGGTTTCCACACCAGCGACACATGTATGAAACAGGTAGCCAGGAGGCAGCGGGCCAAATGCAGGATCGAACAGCACCACGGGTGACTCATACTCCTGCAGGCCCTGCACCAGACGACTGAGTTCCGGCAAACCAGTGGTGAATTCCAGACGCTGTCTGACTTCGGGTGAGATTCCTCCGCCCCATGGCACGAATCCGCACAAGCGGACCGATTCGACGCCGAGACTTCGAGCCAGATCTACATATGGTATTACATCGTTGAGGTTTTCCTGTCCCACCAGCATCGCCATATGTGCCTGAATGCCGAGATCCTTGCAGGTCCGCACAGCATCGATAGCCTGTTCGAACTGCTTATCCGAAGCCAGGCGCAAACGCCCGTTGGCCGCGGCCGTGGAACCGTCGATGCTCACCTGGATCGCCTGTACGCCGGCAGCGCGCAGCTCTTCGGCTCGCAAGGGGGTGAGGACTAGCCCGTTGGTAGTGATAGCCGACGTGATACCATAGTGATTATGAGCATAAGAGATCAGCTCATCCAGATCGCGCCGCACCAGCGGCTCGCCGCCGGTCCAGCCGATCACGCTAAACGACAAGTCATTGAGAACGTCGATGACCTGTCGGCACTCATCGGTTGTGAGTTCATCGCGTACTGCCGTGTTCGCAGAGCTATAGCAGTGCGGGCAACTCAGATTGCACCGATTGGTGATCCCCCAGCCAAACATGCGTGGCGTAGTGTTCTGGTCCATTCCTCTTGGCTCTCGAGACTGCGGAACGCTCCGGGGGGAACCCAAGGGAGCGCTCCGCAGTGTGTGTAATTACTTCACCGGGTTAGGCGGCAGAATATAAAATAACCGGTTGTAGCAGGGACACGGTTTCGCCTGCGCAGTTTTCGGCTTCTCGATAAACTTCATGTGTTCACCTCCTTCCGATGTTCACAAAGGTACCGTAACTCCAATATCTCCTGTAAGTTGAACTTCCAGGAGCAACAATATCCATGTCGGTCACCCGACATTCTCAGTCCTTCGATTGGACACCCACCCATACACATGGGAAGAATATCGCATTCCACGCAGCCGGGCAGAGCGAACTGGTCCCACCCCATGTACCGGGCGAGGTTCATCTGTTGACCAGGCGACATGTCGTCGTTGAAGATCGTGCCGGTCGAGCGGTCAGGACCATGTCCGAGCTCTTCCCAGCATTTGAAGAGATTCCCATCGGGATCGATCACGAAGCTGTTGGCGCTGTCCGCACCGCAGTGACCCCCCGCTACGAGGTCGGGATACTCTATGCGATAGAAACCGCGTTCGATGAGCTGCCGATATAACTGCACCTGCCGCTTCGCGAACCGCTCCGTGGAAAGGCATTGTCCGCGCACGTCCGCACACGCTGATCCGGACGGATTAACCTGGGCGAAGTAGACGAACACGTGTTCCAACAGGCCGGCTGATTCCAGTGACTCGATCAACCGGTGCGCGTCGTCGAAATTGCCTTCATCGAGGTTAGCACGGATGACGATCTTCATCAATCTTGCTGCCGCGTCGAGATTCGAGAGAATGCGGTCAAACGTCCCAGTGCCATTGCTCAATTTGCGGCGTCGGTCGTGAACCTCGCGTGGTCCATCGAGCGTTACCTGCGCCGACGAGATTCCTGCCGCTACTAATTTCTTGGCCATCTCGCCATCAAGCAAATAGCCGTTTGTGATTATCGAAGACGGATGGACAACGGCATCGTAGCGCAAGGCTGATTCGGCGAATGCCCGTTGGAATCGCTCGATTTGACGGAGACAAAGCGTGGGTTCGCCGCCGAACCAGGTAACCGCCAGGGCATCGGAGCGCTTGAGTCGGCGCTCCACAAAAGAGATCAACGCATCGGCGGTATCATCTGACATTCGACCTGCATGGCGGTTTTCAAAACAGTATGTACAGGCAAAATTGCATGCCATGGTCGGCGCGATGGTAAGGGAGAGGGTACTGTTGGCGAACCGTCGGAGACGGTTCTGTGCCTTCAGCCAGGAGACCTCATCAAAGCTGTCATCAACAAGAAACGAGGCACTCGAAAGCTGCGATAGCAGGGCTTGCTGTTCCGGTTCGGTGCAGTTCCCGTTGCCGGACATGATATGCTGGATGCGTTCGTGTGTCCCGGTCGAGCTCGGCCAAGGCTGTGGTCGCAGCGTTAAACGCCAACCGGTGGTCGTCATCAGCCACGAAGAAACGATTGTAGCGGGATGGCTTCATAAGGCGCCCGTTGATACTCTCCGTCGTTGCCAGGTCAAGCGAATGGGAGCAGCGTCTCTGCCACCTGACAGTATAGGCTTGCTGGCGTGTGAGTGTCAAGCGGAAACGAGGAGCAATTGGTCTATCCAGCGGGGTATAATACCGGGTTGTTGATTGTGCGTATACTATGACGTATACTTTAACAATGGGACAGAATCCTCGGTCTTCAGGCCGGCGGTCGCACCGGCACGGCGATCCTTCCGGCAAACTATCGGCGCTCAATGAGCATGACCTCATGTCGCTATTGGACAAAGCCGGTTCCACGCCGTTGCTGCTGGTGCTCGATGGCATTCAGGATCCGCACAACCTGGGCGCCATTCTGCGATCCGCTGACGCGGCTGGTGTGACAGCAGTTGTAGCGCCGCGGGACAGAGCTGTCACAATTACAGAGACGGTTCGACGGATTGCTTGCGGTGCGGCGGAACGGGTCCCTTTCATACAGGTCACCAACCTCGCTCGCACGCTGTCTCAACTCCAGGAACGCAGCATATGGATTACTGGAACCGCCGATGACGCTCACGAGACAGTGTGGGATGTGGACCTAACTGGACCCCTGGCTCTGGTGATGGGGTTCGAGGGTACGGGATTGCGTCGATTGACTCGCGAGCACTGCAACCGGATCGTTCGCATCCCCATGCGCGGATCAGTAGAAAGTCTGAACGTATCGGTGGCCACTGGCATATGCCTGTTTGAAGCGGTTCGTCAGCGGACACGCAAGACCTGAAACCACCGATTCGTCAGGAACCATTCCACCACGCGGTTGTTTTCCTACCAGAACCAGCTACAACCACAACAAAGATGAAGGAGTGTTACGCGATGGTGAAACGCATCAGTCTGGCCCTTGTTGCGGCCCTGACCCTGGCGACAGTTTCATTTGCACAGACCTGGGACATTGACCCTGCCCACAGTCAGATCGGATTCAGTGTCAAGCACCTGGTCATTTCCAACGTATCGGGCAAGTTTACCGATTTCGACGGCAAGATCGTATTCGACGGTAAGGATCTGGCCGCCGGATCGGCCGAGTTCACGGTTCAGTCCAAGTCGATCACAACTGAGAACGAAAAACGCGACAATCATCTTCGATCGTCAGACTTTTTTGCGGTCGACAGCTTTCCTACGCTCACGTTCAAGTCAACACAGATCGTCCCTGGCCCCAACAACTCGTTCAAGATGACCGGCGATCTGAGCATCCGGGGAGTGACCAAGCCGGTCACATTCGACTGCGCGTACAATGGATCGGTGGAGGCATTCGGCGGGACCCGGGCATCTTTTTCTGCGTCAGCTACGATCAATCGGCAGGATTTTGGCGTTTCGTGGAGCAAGACGCTTGACAATGGCGGGCTTGTCGTGAGCAATGACGTAAAGATCAGCATCGAATTGGAGATCGTAAAAGCCAAAGCCTGAGCATCGTGGACAGGCGCTCAATATCAGGCCCGTTCTCGGCGGGCCTTTTGTTTGCCCGTCGGTGCAGGGCCGGCGTGGGCTATTTAGTCCGCGTTAACCGGTCCAGAAGCGCAGACAGGGGCCAACTCACGGCGAAAAGCGGTTGACTTGGGCGGGTCGTTTGCGTATTCTCGACAACCTGTGAACGGACTCCGGTAATATTCCGGCCTGGCGGCCGCAACCATAGATTTGGAGGTTTTCCGGTGAAGGAATTCGCGACTGAGAGGATACGCAATGTCTGCCTTGCAGGTCAGCGGGGCTGTGGCAAGACCAGCCTCGCAGATGGTATTGCATTTGCAACAGGACTCAACAATCGAATCGGGCGGGTCGATGATGCCACTTCGTTGCTCGATTTCACTGAGTCGGAAATCTCCCGAAAAACCTCAATCTCGCTGAAGCTCCTGGCCTGTGTCTGGCAGGATACGAAGATAAACCTGCTCGACTGCCCCGGTCATACCGACTTCATGGGTGAATTTCAATCGGCGTTGCGCGTCGTCGATGCTGTCGGCGTGCTTGTCGATGCCGCCGCCGGTGTGGAGATCGGCACACAGTTACAGTGGCGAGTGATGCCTGAGTCCGGACTCGCCCGTTTCTTCGTCGTTAATAAAATGGAAAAAGAACATGTCCGGTGGAAGACCACGCTGGACTCAATCAAGAGAAGTTTCGGCAAGCACGCCGCTGCTCTGCAAATGCCGATCGGGGAAGCTGAGAACTTCAAGGGGCTGATCGACCTGCTGAAAATGAAGGCGTATGGCTTTGACCGGGACGGCAAACGGTCCGATATCGACATTCCCGCTGAACTGAAATCTGAAGCGCAGGCCCAGCGCGATGCGTTGATTGAAGTGGCTGCGGAAGCCGATGACGAACTGCTGGAGAAGTTCTTCGCCGAGGGCTCGCTGACGGACGCTGAAGTACTGAAGGGACTTCGTTCCGGGATCGCCAAAGGGACGCTGTACCCGGTGCTGTTCAGTTCGACCGGACGCAATATTGGCATCGGCCTCATCCTTGATTTCATTGCTGAGTACCTGCCGTCGCCGGTCCAGATGCCACCCGTGAAGGCAGTCAAGACCGGCACGGAGAATGCAGTCGAACTCAAACCTGATCCGACCGGTAAAACCGTAGCGTTCGTGTTCAAGACCATGTCCGAGGGACATCTCGGCGATATGTCGTTGCTTCGATGCATGTCGGGGTCAATTCGTTCCGGCATGGATCTGTATAACCAACAGACCTCCACAGCCGAGCGCATTGCCCATGTCTACACCTTCCAGGGAAAGAACCGGATCGACGTAGACTCCATTTCGGCCGGGGATATCGGCGCACTCGTAAAACTCAAAAATACGCACTCTAACAACACGCTCGCGGATAAGGACTTTGGGGTCAGCATTCCCCTGGTTGTCTATGCGAACCCTGTCATGGATGTTGCTGTCCGAGCCAAGGCGAAGGGGGAAGAGGAAAAAATCGGAACCGGTTTGCACCGTCTGGCCGAAGAGGACCCAACGTTCAAAGTAGTCCTCGATCCGGCTCTGAAGCAGATCGTTCTTTGGGCTCAAGGCTCTACTCACATTGAAGTACTTGTGGAGAAACTACAGAAGCGCTTCGGTGTGAATGTCGAGCTGGTGAAGCCGAAAATTCCCTATCGCGAAACGGTACGCGGCAAGATCGAGAAACAGTACAAACACAAGAAACAGTCGGGCGGCCGTGGCCAGTACGGCGATGTTCATATCCGGATCGAGCCGAACACCCGTGGCGCCGGCTTTGAGTTCATTGATGCCATCACCGGCGGCGTCATCCCCGGCAAGTACATTCCGGCTGTGGAGAAGGGCGTTGTCGAATCGATGGAGCACGGCGGATTGGCCGGTGCGCCCGTGGTTGACGTGAAGGTCACCCTGTTCTTTGGCTCCTACCATGACGTTGATTCATCGGACATGGCGTTCAAGATCGCTGGTCTGATGGCCTTCAAAGAAGGGTTTCTTGATTGCAAACCGGTCCTTCTGGAACCGATCTACACCGTGGAAGTCATGGCCCCAAGCGAATACACGGGAGATGTCATGGGGGACCTTTCGGCTCGCCGCGGCAAAGTGCTCGGCATGGACCCTGATGGCTCCAATCAACGCATCAAGGCCACGGTGCCTCAGGCGGAGCTGTATCAATATTCGGTGGATCTCCGCTCCATGACCCAGGGGCAGGGCGTCTATTCGGCGCTGTTTTCGCACTATGAGGAAGTGCCCAACGAGACGGCCCAGAAGGTGATTGCAGAGGCAAAAGCACAACAGGAGGCGGAGAGCTAAGACGAATCTCCACATTCCACGACTTGACAGGAGGCGGCCCGACAGGGTCGCCTCTTCTGTATCACATTCTGTCGCTCGTTCGCATCGTTCTTCTTGACAACTGTACAGATGGGCAGTAGGTTGCCGATAGCGAAATGTCAACGGCGTCGCAGCCTGGCCCTTCTTTCGTCGGTTCGAGCAAAGGCGAGAACCGTTCCGGACCATGCCGACAACGCTGCGCTCATCGCGTCTCAACTTCGTTCGACGCGACGACCCTCAGAGGTCAGGAGCTTGTAACACGGAAGGCTTATGAAAGCAGAATTAACGAATCGGCAGCGCCGGGTGCTGGAGTTTATCGAGGGACAGATACTCCAGCGAGGCCACAGCCCTACGATCCGTGAGATAGGCGAAAAATTCGGGATAGCGTCGACCAACGGTGTACGAACCCATTTGACGGCACTTATCAAGAAGGGGTACCTCAAAAAACAGGAGTTCATATCGCGGGGTATCCAGTTGACGCGCAACCTCGCGGGGCAGATCGGAAGGGTGCCGGTGGTCGGTTCCGTGCCGGCGGGACTGCCGATTGACGCCGTGGAGAACATCGAGGGGGAGATCGCACTCGACCTGTCGTTTCTCCCCAAAGGGGATTGTTTCAGCTTGCGCGTAAAGGGAGATTCCATGTTAGGCGCCGGGATTCTGAACGGCGACATCGTCGTGGTCAACAAACAGTCCGTGGCGCAAAAGGGGGATATCGTGGTTGCGGTCATCAACGGCGAGGCGACGGTCAAACGGTACTTCCCGGAAGGGAAGCAAATACGCCTTCAACCTGAGAACGACGCTTACGAGCCGATACTTATCGAGAAACACTCCGGAGAATTCAGGATAGCCGGCAGAGTGGTAGGACTGATGAGACGCCTTGGCTGAGAGGCCATAATTCCAGTTGACAATCCTCGTTGCCGGAATACATTTGAAGGGCTTCGGTTATCACTGAAGCCCGTCTTTATGTTTGGCCACAGTAGCTCAGCTGGTAGAGCAGCTGATTCGTAATCAGCAGGTCAGCGGTTCGATCCCGCTCTGTGGCTCTTCTGTTGCGAAATGTCGGCCTGAGCGAATCATGGGCACGGCGGCAGATTCGGAACCACTCCCAATAGCAGCCAATCGATGAGGTAAGAAAGGTCAGAAATGTCGATAGTCCCATCAGGCGAGCCGTCGATATTCCCTTCCTCCGCGCAATCCGGCGGGCGGCCACCCGGAAAGCCCATGAGGAAGTCGACCAGAAACTGAAGGTCGGAGATATCTACGACCTGGTCGGGCGAGCCATCAATATTCCCCCGGTTGCCAACGCAACAGGTTACCTGCAGATTGATATACCCACGCCTGAACTGCGGCACGAACGGAACAAACGTCTCATCCGAAAAGGTCGTGCTGCGTTCGATCTGGTTGCTGAATGTCGTCACGGAATCGATCGTGATCAATTGCGGTGAGATCGGTCCCGTGTAGCTGAAGAACAGGTTCCCAAGCAAACCGCTTCCGGCCGGGATGGTCTGGGAGGAAGGGACGCAAAAGATCACGACGACGTTGCTGTCGACGGAAAATCCCTGAAAAGCACCGGAATTGAACGTCCTGCCGCCAACGAAGGAGAATGAGTCGACCTGAATGTTTGTCTTGGTGTGAATGAGGGTGATCTCCAAGGCCCCAAGTGGCTCGTCGTTATAGAACCGTACCGCGACCTGTGGGGTGGTAGGAAGCGCGACATGGACCGAGTCTACCGATACCGAATCCGGTATACCCGGGTCGTCACGGAGAGTCGGACCGGCTTGCAGCACTGCCGCCGACACGAGAAGACAGAAAACGACAATAGTTCCAATGCTCGAATGCCTGGTATTCATAGAGGCCTCAGCTTCATCCTCAATCTGCGATACATCTGGCGTCGGCACCGGCTCGAAAAGGTCCGGTAGCCGCGGCAGGCTGGAACATCTATAAGCGAGTAATCGGACTAACCTATAGTATATCCGAAACCGGCCAAAACGCAAGCAATATGCTGAGTATCGGCCAAAGCAAACGCCCCCTGAAGTGGTGAGGGCAATGTCACAGGGCAGCTAATTATCTGTCATCCGGCAGCTTAGTAGAATCTCTCGATCTGACCACTGACTGACTGGACATCGGGGTGGAACTCCTGACGTACCCGCCCAAAGCAAAACCCGAGTTGCTCGTACAGCGAAACCTGCCCCAGATCGACATGCCGCTGCTTGATGGCTTCCTTGATGTTCATGTAATGGATCTTGCCGTCGTGAAATCCCGTTACGGTTACCCCCGTGACCCCATCCAACAGCAGACAGACCGCGCAGGCTCCAGCCTCCATGCCGAAATTTGCGTCATAAGCGGACGTGAACCCGGACCGGACCAGATGGCTTGGCACAATGACCCGAACTTCAGGAATGGCGTTCAGCTCCTCGACATACATCCCTTGCTGTTCCATGAACTGCCGTATTTCCGAATCCGCCTTCAGCATTTTCGTGACTTCCTGAGCCACAAACTTGCCTGCTCCCGCCAGTTTCTTGTGCCCGAACGAATCCAGTCCGGCACTATCGTCATACATTTCGCGCCCGGATGCATCTTTGAGCCCTTCTGCAACCACCACCGTGTAGGTCCCGGCCTTGATATCGCTCTCCATGATCCGCTTCATATAGACTTTCTTCAAGTGACGGTATAGCTCGTTGAAGTCTACCGGAATCTCGGGGATGAGGATGGCATCCGCTTCGCCGGCAACGCCACCGCGAAAGGCAGTGTGGCCCGCGTATCGCCCAAAGACCTCGATTACCATAATGCGGTTGTGGGTTCGCCCGGTGGTTTTGAGGTCGCGCAGGAAGTCGCTGATGCGGTTGATAGTCGAGTCGCCGCCGACACTATACGGCACCAGATCGAGATCCATAGTCTTGGGCGCATGCACGCACTTGATCCCCTCGGCGTCCAGATCCAAAATGACCGCGCCGGTGTCATCCCCTCCGCTGATCACCAACCCGCTGATATTGAACTTGGCCAGTCCTTCGCGAATGCGGTGGAATTTGTTCGGGTCCTTGATCTTGGATATCTTCACTCGTGAGTGCCCGGCTTCGGAGCCAGCCAACCCGATGCTGAACGTGTCAACCCGCGACGGAGTCAATTCCACCAGGCGCTCCATGTTGACCAGATTGTACAGTCCCGCATAACCGTTTGGTATAGCCACCGCGGACAAACCCCGCCGAGTCGCCATTTGTGCCGCGCCTTTAACGACTGCATTCAGTCCTCCGCAGTCGCCACCACTGGTTATCAAGCCAATTCGCTTAACAGACATGAACGTCCTCCATCTGAATCAAATGCACCTCACCCGGCATTCGCGAAAGGCGCCGAGAGGTGCAGAGTCCCACCTTGGCAACGAACACAAGACGACAGCCCAGGCGCGGAACATAATACGACGACAATGTGTGGGAGTCAAATGGTGCGAGACAGTGAGGTGATGACGAACAACAGAAGAACAGGTGCTCTACATCTTGCGATGATCCTTCAGGACCTGCCTCACCACAACAAACGCGCGGCCATCCTTCTGGGTGAAGTCAAAATCGATATCGTCTTTGCGTGAAAGGCGTTTGTCCCCGTCGGCAGACACGTACGGTGTCTTGAACCGCAGTTGCTCATCCACCTGAAGGTAGATCTGCTTGTCATTCACTTCGATTATCCTTGCCCGCATAACCCGCTCCTTCGTGATGATCAGACCGATCATTACGCTACAAACAACAGGCGTGCACTTAGCGGGGCCTATGACCTACTGTGACATCGCCGAAAGGTGCGATCCGAGATGAACGTGTGCCTGTTGTAATACCCGTTAGTAGACACACAAATCTATATCGGTCCGACGCGCGCTGTCAAGCGGTTTCCGGACGTCGCTTCCCCGTTCCCGGCCAAAGCGTTCCAAATAGTGCCATTCAGTCTCCGAGCCGGATCCAGGCAATATGGACCACCCGAAGGCGGTTTCCATGCGTAACTTCAATTTTGACAGCCGAATAGAGGAACCGATAGTCGGCTGAGCTGTTAAAAGAACAATGCGCAGAAACGCGAGCCTTGTGAAAAAATGAGCAAAGGGAATGAATTTTGTTGCGTTTTTCGAGCGCTGGTCTATTTTGCCCTTCGAGGTTCCGATGATATACACGAAGTCTAACGTGGTCTGATGTTATGTGGTGGAAGTTACTGTTGTTTCTCGGCATGGCGGCCATGATCCTGGCCAGTTTCCTCACGCCGGCACCGCAGGCCCAGATCGGCGAGGCAAGCAGGATATTCTATTATCATATTCCCCAGGCGTGGCTTTGCGTGGTTGCCTTCGCGGTGGCAATGGTCTATTCAATCCTCTACTTGCGAACCCGCAAGATCGGCTATGATGATAAGGCCTCTTCGGCGGCGGCACTCGGGTTTGTCTTTTGCCTGTTGGCAACGGTATCGGGCTCGGTGTTTGCAAAAGTCACATGGGGGTCGTTTTGGAACTGGGATCCGCGCGAAACCTCTATCTTCGTACTTCTGTTGATCTACGGCGCTTATTTCGCGCTTCGCGGGGCGATCGAGGTCGAAGAACGTCGCGCCAGTCTGGCGGCGGTATACGCGATCTTCGCCTTTGTTACCGTTCCGTTCCTGATTTTTGTGGTACCGCGCGTGGTGCCGTCGCTGCACCCCGAGGATTCGGTGATCGATAAGAATTTGAAATTCACCATGGGGCCGCAGGTGCGAGCGATCTTCTTCTCGTCCCTGGCCCTGTTCAGCGTATTGTTCATATGGATGCTTGGTCTGGCCAACCGCGTACAGGCGCTGGCCAGGTATAGAATGGAGAAAGAATAACGAATGGATGGCAATTACGTCGCGCTCGCAGTTACGATGGTCGTGTGGATCGGTCTGTTCGTATTCTTACTCCGACTGGACAAGCGCGTGAAGAAACTCGAGGAGCATAAGTCATGAAGGCAAAATACATTATCGGCGCCGTTATCATCGTGGTGTTCCTGGCCTGGGGGGCCTCGGCCTTCCTCAAAACGACCGTACAGTACGTCTCCTTGAACGAAGCGATAAAAAGCCAGCGGACAGTTCAGGTGATGGGGAAGGTCGATTTCAACCAGGTGAACTACAACGCCGACTTGAAACGACTCGAGTTCGCCGTGTATGATCCGCAGTCGGCAGATTCGACGACCGCCTGGCGAATGAAAGTCATGTACTACGGTGTGGTGCCCGGAAATTTCGATCAGGCAAAATCGGTCGTGCTCAAGGGCAAAGCGAACGATGGCGTATTTGTGGCCGAACAGATGCTGGTGAAGTGCCCCTCTAAATATCAGGGCGAGGGCGGGCAGGAATACCAGGATATGAAAAAACATGATGAGGGCGTGGGTTCGTCCGACGTCTAAACATGACTGCACAGATCCCGGGCGAGCTTCTCATCTTCGGCGCCTTTGCCGTTAACCTAGTAGCGGGATTTGCATTTCTTCGTGCCACTCGCGGTGATGCGAGCTATGCGCGGCTGGCCAATCGCGCTTACGCGCTATTCACCGTTCTTGTCGGATTGGCAGTCGCGTATCTGTACTTCCTTTTCTATTCGCATAATTACGCTTTCAAATACGTGTTCGAATACTCAGCGCGGGATCAATCCAATTTCTATATCCTCTCGGCGTTTTGGGGTGGGCAGGAAGGAACCTACCTGTTATGGCTGTTCTTCAACGCACTGTTCGGATTCATAATCATAAGGAAAGGGGCTCAATACGCATCTTGGGCGATGGTTGTATACAGCATCATCAACCTGTTTTTTCTGGCGATTCTCATCAAGCTCTCGCCGTTCGCTTTGCTTCCGGAGCCGGCTCTTGACGGCCTCGGATTGAATCCACTCCTGAGAGACCCCTGGATGGTGATTCACCCGCCGGTGATCTTTGTAGGCTATGCCATGGCGGCAGTTCCGTTCGCCATAGCGATGGCTGCTCTGATACTAAACGACTATCAGGGCTGGGCTAGGCGAGTGTTTCCGTGGGTGGCGGTGACAGCCTTCGCGCTTGGTGCCGGCAATATTCTGGGAGGATTCTGGGCCTACAAGACTCTTGGTTGGGGCGGATACTGGGGCTGGGATCCGGTTGAGAATTCCTCGTTCGTTCCGTGGGTAATCGCACTGGCGCTGGTGCATGGACTGATCGTCGAACGGCGCTCGGAAGCGCTGCGAAAAACGAACATCCTACTGACTGCTTTTGTGTTTTTGCTGGTCGTATACGGCACGTTTCTGACCCGAAGCGGGGTATTGGCGGATTTCTCGGTTCACAGCTTCACCGATCTTGGGATCAACAATCTGCTTATCGGCTTCATGGTGTTCTTCGTGGTCTTGACGGCAGCGCTGTTCGCCTGGAGAGCCCGGAGCATTCGCTCCCTGCCGCTGAACTACAATTTTTATGGACGTGAATTCTCGTTGTTTGCGGGATTGGTCATGCTCACGCTGTTTGGCCTAGTGGTCCTGGTCTGGACTTCGCTGCCTCTTCTGACCAGACTGGTTGGAATTGAACCGCGCGCGGCCGCCCTTTCCACCTACAACGATTTCGCGCTCCCCCTGGCTACACTGATGGCGTTTCTGCTGGCTATCTCACCGGTAGTAGATTTCTCGGAGTTCAAACCACATCACTGGTCACGCAAACTGATGACCGGCGCGCTCGTGTCACTGGCGCTCGGATTTGGGCTGTTCTACCTAGTGCTCAAAGCGCCGCTGGTATTCGCAGTCATCTTTGCGCTTATCGCGACCGGACTGTTCATGTATCTCCTGAAGAAGGTCCTGGTGCGCTTGCTGGCGCCCGCACTGGTGGCGCTGGCCGGAACGATCACCGCCTGTCTCTGGCTCGGCGTAACCGATTACTCGTACATTTTGTTTTTTGCGACGGCTGCAATGGCGGCCGTTTCTAATGTCATCGCATTAGCCGGTTACTTTCCGGCTCGGTGGAAGCTCATAGGAGGCCACCTGACGCATGTCGGGTTCGGATTGATGTTAATCGGGATTCTGGCATCGTCGGCCCTTTCAACCGGCGAAAAGCTGGTCATTCCACGCGGCGAAGCCGGCCGGGCATTTGGGCGAGAGATTCGTTACAGTGGCATGGCCTTTGACATCAATCACCCGAACAATGAACTCGTTTTGTCGCTCGATACCGGTGACGGTCCCAGCGAAATCCGCCCCCAGCTTTATTTTTCCGAGCGCATGCAGGGGATCATGCGCAAACCGTATGTCGACCGTTCACTCCTATACGATCTGTACCTGGCGCCGGAGCAGATCGAACCCGGCAATACGGGAGAGAGCCTCGTTATCAGGAAAGGGGAGACGAAAAGAATCGGTGACATTGAACTCACGTTCGATGGGTACGACATGAAAGGGGCACATGGTGAATCCATGGAGTCGGGCATGCGTGTGGCAGCGAGATTGGCAGTTAAAATCGGAAATGATGCGAGAGCGGTAGCTCCAGCCCTTGTGCAGGAGATGGGGACCGATGGCTCAGCTAAGGTCATCAGCCAGCCGGCCGTCATTCGAAGTTCGGGCAAGGAGTACAGTGTCACGATCGAGCAGATTTTGGCGGACCAGGGAGCAGTGGCGCTTAGTATCCCCGGATTGACCGATACCAATACGCCTGACCGCCTGATCCTTGACATCTCTCGCAAACCGATCATCAATCTGGTCTGGACAGGGGCGATTCTCATACTCTTTGGTTCATTGATCGTCTATGTACGCCGCCGCGAAGAAATGGTGCGCACCACAGCCCTACCGGTAGCTTCCAAAGAGTCGGTGCCGCAGCAGGCGACACCGTAAGAGCCTCTCGTTTCGCCTTCCAACTCGTATCATTAGGCCCCACAGCGAATTAAAGGCGCACTTCAGAGTGGTCTATTGGCCCCAATATTGCCCTAAGATAGTCATTTAGGTCTATTTGAACCTTGACACGAGGTCCAGATTGTTATATTTTTCACAAAAGACTGGTGATACAACACGATTATCGTGTCGATTACACCAGCTGGGACGGTATGAGAGCGATGGCACGACAAATGGACCGAGGTGACTCGATGATAATAGTGCGGTTTCTGGCACTGGCGATCACGCTGGCATTGGCGGGGGGACTCAAGGCGCAAGACGACAATCAGAGTTGTCTCACTTGTCATGCCGAACAGGGCATGACCGGCGTAAACGCGCATGGGGAAGAGATTCCGATGACCGTGGTGCAGGCGTCGCTGGACTCATCGATTCACAAGGGCATGAGCTGTATCGATTGCCATGTTGACCTGGCCGGCACCCAGGACTATCCCCACAAAGAAGCGATCGGAAAGGTCGATTGCGGGGTCTGCCACGATGATGTCAAGCAGGTGTATCTGACATCGGCACACGGTACCGCGCGCCAGGACAATCCAAATGCCCCAACATGTGCGTCGTGTCACGGCAAGCACAATATCCGTCCCGATTCCGATCCGGCCTCGATGGCATCGCCGAAAAACCTCCCGTATACCTGCTCGTCCTGCCACGCCAAGATCGTGCTGAAGAGCGATCCGGATATACGAATCGCAAACTCCTTTGACCGCTACATGCGCGGCATTCACGCCCAAGGGATAGCCAAGGGGATTGGCTCCGCGGCCACCTGCAACGACTGCCACGGAATGCACGATTTGCGGAAGGCATCGGATCCCAAGTCCCTGGTCAACAAGATGAATATTCCGATGACGTGCGCCAAGTGCCACAACGATATTTACATCCAGTACAGCCGGGGGATACACGGCAAGGCACTGGCGGCAGGGATATTGGATGCTCCCAACTGCACGGACTGTCATGGTGAGCACTCTATTCTGGAGATCAACGATCCCAACTCGCCAGTTAATTCCGCCAACATTGCGGACTACGTGTGCTCCAAGTGCCACAACGACCCGCGTATTGTTGAGAAGTATGGGTTGGCGAAGGGGAAATTCAGTTCCTATCAGGATTCGTACCATGGGCTGGCAGTGAAGGGCGGGTCGGTGAAAGCCGCCAACTGCGCCTCCTGCCACATGGCGCATGAGATCCTGCCAAGTGCCAACCCGGCGTCGTCGGTGAACAAAGAGAACATCACCTCGACCTGCCAGAAATGTCACCCGAAAGCGAACCTGGCGTTCGCGACCAGCTATTCACACAACACGGCGGAGGCGGAATTCAGCGCGCTGGACGCCTGGGTCAGGAACATTTACATCATCGCCATTGTGCTGATCATCGGCGCTATGCTCGTACACAACCTGATCATTGTCAGCCGGTACGTTGTTGTGAAACATCGCCAAAACAAGGCGATGCCGACGGTTCAGCGGTTTACGGGCGGCATGGTCTTTCAGCACCTGGTCCTGACCGTGGCGTTCATCATCCTGGTCATTACCGGATTCGCCCTTCGCTACCCCAACGAATGGTGGGTGCGGGTGTTGAATTTCGTAGGCATCTATGAGGATACACGCTCCGTCATTCACCGGATCGCAGCGGTATTCCTGATCTATATTTCTGTCCATCACGCGCTGTTCCTGCTCCTGACGCGCCGGGGCAAAGAAGAGATGAAGGCAATGCTTCCGATTAAGGAAGACGCCGTCAACATCAAGAAGAACCTGATGTACTATCTTGGCAAAGCGGTCGAGCGCCCCAGGTTCGATCGATATGATTACACCGAGAAAGCGGAGTATTGGGCGCTGGTATGGGGCACGTTGGTCATGGCCCTGACCGGATTTATCCTCTGGTTCCCGACATTCTTCACCGGGTTTCTGCCGCCGTGGATCGTGAAGATCGCGGAGACTGTGCATCTGTACGAGGCCTGGCTGGCCACGCTGGCGATCGCGGTTTTTCACTTCTTCTTTGTCATTTTCCATCCCGACCAGTACCCCATGTCTCTCACCTGGATCACCGGCCAGATGACAATTGAATCGTGCAAACATCATCATCCCAAGTGGTATGAGCGTATAACAAGTGAGGATGAACACAGGGAACTGTCGAAAGAGAGCCAGACAACTCACAGGGATGTGCGAAGCCCGCGCGAGTAGTTTTTGATCGACAGCTTTCCCGACTTGAACCGGCGCATCCAAGGATGGTTGCGCCGGTTGTTTTTTTGACAGCACCAAAAGCCCGACGCTGGAACTCTCGTGCCCGCTTGAGTATATAATCCCATTGATGAAAAAGTTCGCCGCTCAGAGGGTCGGCCCATGCTCTTGACAGAGTCCCTGATTAGCTGTTATGTTGTCAACCCGTTTGTCGTTCGAATGGTCCTCGAACCGACATACCGGAATCACCACAGGCTCAAAGTTTGTCGCGAGGGAAGAGGATGGAGAAAGAGTCGGTAACGATGATCGAAGCCCGGGGGCTGTCGAAGTTCTATGGCCCCTTTGTGGCCATCAAAGAGATTTCATTCACCATACCACGAGGTCAGATTGTGGCATTTCTTGGCCCGAATGGGGCAGGCAAATCTACCACTATGCGGATCCTGAGCGGCTACTTGGCCCCCAGCGAAGGGAGCGCGAGCATCGCCGGGTGCGACGTGATCGCGGACCGGCTGGAGGCAGCCCGGCACCTTGGGTACCTGCCTGAAAACGGTCCCCTCTACGACTCCATGACGCCCCTTGAACTCCTTCGTTTTTTCGGCGAAGTGCGTGGCCTCGCGCCGGCGCATTTGGCCCATCGCATTGAGACCGTAGCGTCGCAGTGCGCATTAGCAGACGTTTTGGAGAAGCCCATAGGCAAGCTCTCACGTGGTTATCGCCAGCGGGTCGGTCTGGCTCAGGCGCTGCTGCATGACCCGGATGTACTCATTATGGACGAGCCCACCGCCGGTCTCGACCCCAACCAGATCCGGGACTTTCGGCACAACATCGTAGAGCTTGGCAAGTCCAAGACCATTCTGATGTCAACGCACATCCTCCAGGAAGTCACGGCAATCGCACAGCGCGTGTTATTCGTGCACGAAGGAAGACTGGTTTTTGATGGCACGCCTCAGGATCTTGTTAAGAGCGGATCGCTTGAAGAAACGTTCTATACGATGACGGCCCCGACGCCAGTGGCGGCCCGCGTGGCCGAGGGAGGGGCGCTGTGAAAATCAATTGGACGGCCACGAAAGCCATCATGAGACGCGACCTGCGCGCCTATTTCAGCAGCCCCACCGGATATGTGTTTACGACACTCTTCATTCTGCTAAGTGCTGCCGCGGCATTCTGGCAGGAGCGATTCTTCGCCGACAACCTTGCCAACCTCGATCAGCTTAACCGGTATTTCCCCTTCATACTGCTGTTCTACATCCCGGCTCTTACCATGAACATCTGGGCGGAGGAACGGAAACAGGGCACCGATGAACTCCTGCTGACACTACCAATATCCGACCTTGAAGTCGTGGCGGGGAAGTACATGGCCTCACTGGCGATTTATACGGCGGCACTTGTCCTTTCGCTAAGCCATGTTATTGTGCTGTATTGGCTTGGTAGTCCCGACCTTGGGCTGACGATCGGAAATTATTTTGGTTTTTGGTTGTTAGGTGCCTCTCTGCTTGCCGTGGGGATGCTGGCATCGCTGCTGACCAGCAATCTGACAGTGGGATTCATTCTCGGCGCCGTCTTTTGCTCCGTCTTCATCTTTGGGAGTTCGGCTTCGGTGGTCCTGAGTGACACACTCCAGCACTGGTTCGCTCCGATCGGCCTGTTCGACCCATTCAATGATTTTGCGCAAGGCATAATCGGACTTTCCGGTCTGCTATATTTTGTCACGATGTCAGCCGTGTTCCTTTACTTGAATGTCGTTCTGCTGAGCCGCCGCCATTGGCCCAAAGAGGCCGGCGGATATCGCTATTGGCTCCACCATCTGGCAAGAGGTATAGCCGTGGTAATCGCGGCCATCAGTCTGAACATCCTCAGTCAGCGCACGGCCCTTCGTCTGGACGTCACCGCCGAGCAGCTACATTCGCTGTCGCCCGAAACGAAACAACTCATACGGGAGATCCCTGTCGATCGGCCGGTGTTGATCCAGGCCTACATCAGCCCTGAGGTCCCGCGAGCTTACGTCGAAACCCGTGCGAATCTTTTGAGCACGCTGCGCGAAATCGAGGCGCTGGGTGGCTCCCGATTGCAGGTAGCAGTCAAGGAGACGGAGCCGTTTAGCGATCGGGCGCGCGAAGCACGCGAGAAATTTGGCATTGGGCCCAAAGAAGTCATGAGTTCCGAAAGCGCCCGCACCAGCAGTTCCCAAGTATATCTCGGGTTAGCCTTCACCAGCGGGCCAAGAGAAGAGGTGATTCCGTTCTTCGACCGGGGTCTAGTGCCGGAGTATGAGTTGACGCGTTCTATTCGGGTCGTGGCCAACACGCAGCGCAAGCGGATCGGCGTGCTCCAGACTGATGCCAAGTTGTTCGGTGGTTTTGATTTCGAGTCGATGAGCAACAACCCGGCCTGGTCGGTCGTGGAGGAACTCAAAAAACAATATGAGGTCGTACAGATTTCCGCCTCTGATTCGATCGGAGAGAATGTCGATGCCCTGCTGGCAGTCATGCCATCGACCCTGCCCCAGCCGGAACTAGACCAGCTTGCCGCCTACGTGCTCGCCGGTCACCCGACGCTGCTAGTCGACGATCCGCTCCCGATGTTCGATGTCGGCTTGTCACCAGCGCTGCCGTCAGGCGCACAGACCAACCCGTTCATGCGTCAGAATCAGCCTGAGCCGAAGCCAAAGGGAGATATTGAAGGATTCATGGCCAAACTGGGTGTGAACTGGAAGTCGCAGCAGTTGGTCTGGGACAGTTATAACCCTCACCCAGACCTGATCCAGCTTCCGCCGGAAGTGATTTTCATGGCGCGCGGCAATCCGAGTGCTGAGCCGTTCGCACAGGAGAATCCGGCGACTGCAGGGCTCCAGGAAGCAGTGTTCATGTACCCGGGCTATCTCTACAAGGCTGTGGAGAGTAAAATAGGGTTCACACCGCTTTTGCGAACCGGCCGGGTCTCAGGCATGCTTCGGTGGGATCAGGTAGTCCAACGCAGTTTCTTCGGGATGGGGATCAATCGCAATATTCGCCGCCAGGCCGGCAACGATTCATATATACTTGCTGCCGAAGTAACCGGTATGCCGACCGATTCGCCCGACGCCCGCAACATCAAAGCAATTGTCGTTGCTGATGCCGACTTCATCTCGGAGCAGTTTTTCCGCATCCGCGAGCAGGGGATAGCCTCCCTCAACTTTGATAACGTCACCTTTTTCCTGAACTGCATAGACCTGCTGCTCGGAGACAAATCCTTTATAGCTCTTCGGAGCAAGCGGGTGAAATATCGAACCCTTGAAACGGTCGAGGCCCAGACGCGCGAGTTTGTCGAAAAGCGTCTGCAGGAAGAGAAGCAGGCCGAAACCGATGCTCAGAACGCATTGGACGAAGCCCGCAATAGATTGAATCAGAAGGTGGCGGAGGTACAGAACCGACCCGACCTGGATGCCCAAACGAAGGGGATCATGGTGCAGAACCTTCAGGAGGTGGAGAATCGCCGGTTCGAGGTAGTGAAAGCGAATATCGAAGCGAACAAGCAGGCCATGATCCAAAAGAGCAAGGAGAACATGGAGGCGTCGGTCCGGACGATTCAGACCCGCATCCGAAGTCTGGCCGTGCTTCTGCCGCCGGTTCCGGCGTTCGGGCTGGGGATCGTGATTTTCGTCAAGCGACGAAAACGGGAACGCGAGGGGGCTGTTGCGGCCAGAAGGTTGAGGAGCTAAACCATGTACGAGAATAAGAAAACGCTGGCTTTCCTGGGCGTGGCGCTGGTATTGGCGATACTTGCGTTCGTTACGGCACCACGTCAGATCACGCCACAGGCATTCTCCGATCAGGGTGAGCCGTTTTTCCCGGGCTTCACAGATCCAAATTCGGCCACAACTCTGGAAATCGTCTCGTACGACCCAGGCACCGGTTCGGCCAGCCCATTCAAGGTGACGTTCGATGGAGGCAAATGGATCATCCCGTCTCACAACAACTATCCTGCCGATGCCAAAGATCGCCTGGCCAAAACAGCCGCCGGCATTATCGATCTTCGGCGCGATGACTATCGCTCAGACAACGTCGCCGACTATGAGGCGTTCGGCGTGATCGATCCGCTTGAGGTGAGCGCCACCGGATTGACCGGTCGCGGTACGCGCGTGACCGTGAAAGGAACTGATGGTAACGTGTTGGCGGATTTCATCGTCGGTAACGCGGTTGCGGGAATGTCCGGCGCCCGGTTTGTCCGGGTACCATCAGAAAAGCGCGTTTATGCGGTGAAAACCAACGTCGACCTGTCCGGGCGTTTTGAAGACTGGGTGGAAAAGGACCTACTCAAGGTCAGCAAAGGTCAGATCGATCAGGTCATTCTAAAAGACTATTCCATAAACGAGCGGACGTTGTCGGTCGACCAGAGAGATAACCTGGAGCTGACTCTTAAGGACGGTGTCTGGAAAGCCAACCGAACAGGCGGCGACCAGATTGTTGACTCTGTCACGATGCAGGGATTGCTGACTGCACTCGATGAATTGACGCTGGCAGGAGTCCGCACCAAACCTGCTGGATTATCGCAGAGTCTTCAGGCATCCTCCGGACAACACCAGATAACCCAGCAGGACGTGGCGTCTCTGCAGAGCAAGGGGTTCTACCTGTCTCGCGACGGCCAGCTACTCTCCAACGAAGGAGAATTGAAAGTCCGCACGAAACAGGGAGTGCTGTACACTCTGCGTTTCGGTGAAGTGCTGTATGGCACCGGGCTTTCGGTTTCTGCCGGCGCCGATGACGGGGCACAATCTCAGTCAGGGGGCGCCGCCAATCGGTACCTATTTGTCACCGCGAATTTCGATGTTTCCGGCCTTCCGGAGCCAAAGCGCCCCAAAGACGAGTTATACAAAAATAAGCCGGATAGCCTGCTCAGTGAGGCTGACAAGGCGAACAAGACACTTGGCGAAGCATATGATCGTTGGGTTCGTGATGTCGAGAGTGCGAGGAAGACGGTCGACGATCTTAACGCGCGATTTGCGGACTGGTACTATGTCATCTCCCAAGCCAGTTTTGACAAGTTGCATCTTTCGCGAAAGGACCTCGTGGTCAGCAAGAAGAAGTCTGAGGGGAAGACCACAGGTTGATCTGACCGGGGGGGGAATCATCCAAAGAATCACGGGAGCGTCGCAAATCGGCGCTCCCGTTTCAATTACCAGTAATCAGCGTGCGTTAATTCATTGAAGCGCTCTGGCGTGGCACTGGTCGCATCCTTCACCGAACTTGCCGGCTACCGGATCCCAGGCCAACGCAAATGCCTTGTCACTCCCATGCGCTTTATGGCAGGACAGGCAAAACACACCATTCAGATCCGGGTCGACAACCGTGGCAGACGCATAATCAGCCGCGAAGTGGTTGACGAACCGAAGGCGTGGTGTCGACAGGAAGCCTGCGCCTGTACCGCCGGACCAGTGAGCCGGGTCAGTCGTCCCACGCGGCTCACCCTGTGTGATATTATTGGTCGAACCGCGCTCCGAATCGTAGGTCGGGTGCAGGTTGTGAATACCGTTTCCGTTCGGATCTATGTAATAGCTCCCCGAAAACACATGGTGACAATCGGTACACATATTGGTAACCTCCCGCACCGTCGAGATGCCGGGATTACCATATCCGATGTTCTGCGATTCATACTTCTGCATACCAGTAGCACCGGCGTTCGTGTACAGCCCGAAATCCGGCTCACCGCCGGGCCAAGAGGCCCATTGGAGATTTCGAGCCTTGGCGTTACCGTGCGGATTGTGGCAATCGATACACGTCACTGACGCAGTCGCAAACGAGCCGACGAAATGGCACCGGTAGCAAAGGTCGTTGGGGTCTGAACTCAGACCATATTCGAGCTTATGGCCACGCGGATTGTCTTCGTTTGCAGAAGCAAAGAAACCGCCGGCACGATCGCTCAACCCATTAACATCAGCCCCGACCACGTCAGGAATGCCGGCGAAGCCGTCGTGACACGTCAGGCACAACGCCACCGGGTCGGCGGCCTTAAGCAAATGTGGTGAAGGCGTAAAGCTCTGCGGGAACGGTCCAAACGGATCGGGCACGAGAGCGCCGTCGGTCGGGTGCTGAGTGCTGGCGTGCATGACGTGACACTGCGAGCAATACAGCGTGGCACCGTTGTGGTAGACATCTCCGGCATCATGAGCACCTAATGTCATGGCGGGTTGACGCGCGGAGGCGCCGCCGGGGTGCAAAAGAGATCGGGCGGCATTTATATCAGTAAAGCCGTCGGCAAGCGTCGTGACGGAGCCCAGAACAAAACAGACCAGGGCGAACGATGCGAATGCAGTACGCCGTAGGTGTTTTTCCATACTTGCCTCAGTCTCCGAATTGTTGTCGTTTCAAGAAAAGGGAAGGAGAGGGTTGGCCTCTCCTTCCTTGAGAGTAAAATCTCAGACTACAAAACCGGTCGGTCGATTACAGACCCCGGGTATGGCACTGCTGGCACAGGTTCTTGTATGCCGTGCCGTCGCCGTTCTCACCGAGATCGGCAGCGCCTGCCGCGAAGATAAGGCCGTACGAATTCTGGTTGCCATGCCCTTTGTGGCACGAGAAGCAGCTCGGAGTCAGGTCTGTCGGAGCGCCGACCCACGGCGTGCCGTACGTTCCCCAGTTGCCGGAAGCGCTCATCATCTTCACACGATAGGCTAGACCTGCGTAGCGGTTCAGGAAACTCGTGCTCGATAGATCAGCATCGGCGGTGGGGTGACGCAGCCACTCGGTGCCATCGTTCATGTTGGCATCTGTCGACGTGCCATGGAAGTTGGTGTGGCACTGCTTGCAGAAGCCGGCATAATTAGAGCCGTTGGTGATCGGCTCGTTGAAATCGACGTTGTTTATATCGTAGTGATCGCCGCCCATGGCATTGCTGCGCTCGAAGACGTCCTTAGCGAGGTCGTTCGTTCCGACGGCATAGCTGACGCCAGGAGCGGTCGACGCCGGGTAGAGGACATATGAACTCAGGTTGCGATAAGAGCCCTTCGGATCAACAGCCGACGATATCGGTGTACGGCCGTGCACGGTGTGGCAGTCGGCGCAGTTGAGACCGTTGGCGTTGGCCCAGGTGCCGCCCGGGGCGGTCGCCATGCTGCCAAGGGTGTGGCCAGTAGCGTCGAAGTACGGCGACGTGTTGTCGCGGTTCAGAGCACCGCCCAAACGACCAGAGGTCGGAACAACACCGCCGTTGGCCGTCAGGACGTCGGGAGCAAAGCTGCTTCCGTCGTGACAAGACAGGCACAGGTCATTGATGTCGTTGCGCAGCAGGTACTCATAGGGACCGGCGGTTCCGAGAGGAGTGGTGATACCGCCGCCATTGGCGTTGTAGCCGTGGCTGGTGCTGTAGTGCATCACATGGCACTCTTCGCACGCCAGGGTGCTTCCCTTGTGGTAATCACCGGCCATAGCCAGTCCGGCGAGGGCCACGAGGGCAATTCCGATTGCGAATAGCTTTTTCATACGTGTTACCTTTTTGATACCTCAAAAAATGGCAAGTTGCGTTGACAAGTAGTCACATCAAGATGTGTGATGTTTCCGGTGATCCTCCTTTCGCCGCGAAGCAGATGAGTATTTCTGACCTTAAGAATTGGCTGGATTGGATAAATGAATCGAGTGTAGAAATTGGCTACCGAAAGGGCCAAAGAGGTCAATGAACGCCGTTCTTTGCAACGGGCCATATTGTGATATTCTTCACAAGCCGTCATACTCTATTGGCCTATTCCTGCGTTTTTCCTGGGGTGTCGCCGCAGCAACTATACCCCATAACTATGGTCGAAAAATACCCAAAAGACGAAAGTTGTCAAGAATAATCTTTGATTATTTTATCTATTTTTAGTCTACTATTCGGTAGGGAATTAAGGGGTTGTGTTCCAATAAAGTACCGGCGCTACCGGTATTCGAATTTCTGCACCCGCGCGCCCACTTTCTCGACCACGAAGACGATATTCCGGCCGTCGGACGCTATCCCCGATGGGTACCGGTATTCGCCGAGATTGTATCCGAATCCCCCGACTTCCGAAATGAAGTTCCCCTTGGCATCAATCACTTTCACGATCTGGCGCAGCGCGTCGCAGAACCACAGCAGCGGAGTTCCGGAACTATCGACAGTTACCGTGATTCCCCCGGGGAGAGAAAAATCGGTCTTTTCAACCTCGTGGGCTCCAAATCCGCTCAGATACGCGCCTGATGTATCGAACACTTTGATGGCCGGCTTGGCCAGAAGGTCGGTCAGGTAAAGCCTACCCTGGAACTCGGCTATAGCCAGCAGGGTCGTGAAGTCTGATTCACCGGGGCCTTTCCGACCGATCTTTCGTTTCAACAGGAAGTCCTGATCCAGAACAAGGATTGTCTGGAGGTCACCACCGACCACCACATAGAGGTTGTCCCTATCGTCGACGGCCAGGGCGTCACAGGTGAGCCGAAGGGTGGTGTCGCCGATGAGCTGGTTCGGGAACACGCGCTGGAGCGGCTCACCACGGAAATCCAGTACATCGATGAACTGGGCCAGATTGTCGAGGAGGATTATCTCGCCCCGGCTGTTCGTGACGACCGCCTTAGGTTCGCCGGGCACAAGGCGGTCCGAATCCCGGGACGGGACGAAATGTCGAAACGCGAACTTTGGGATGAGATTCTCATCGTAAATGATCACCTGGTTGTGACCACCATCACAGACGAACAACTCCCGTGCCTGGCGGTCGAAATACGCGGAGCCGGCGCCGCGAAGGGAAGCCCCGCTGCCGTCGTCAAGGGCAATGGCCGTGACGGAGACACGGTCGCGGAAATCCTGTGCCGACAAGCCGGCAGGAAGCGCATACAGCAGGACGACAATCGCAAGAGATTTCAACGCAGACATATTTACTGTTTGGCGAACGCGGCTGAGAACTTGACGACAGCATCGGAGACCATCGACCGGGCCAGATTGTCGGCAGAACGGACCGCCCCGAGACCGAATACAACCTCGCCTTTGTCCCCGCTGCCATTCGCGACACCCACCCAAATGGTCTTCCCGGTGCTGCATTCTATGAGGCGGGTATTAAACGAGACCTGAGGTGTCCGGCCGAGATAGGTGTTTTCGAATTCATCATATTCGAGCACCGACCCGGTGAGCAGGTAATCCAGGTTGAGCAGAGATGCGACGCTGTCAATCTGCTCGTTGGTGATCAAGGCAGCGGAGCGAACCCGGAGTTTTCGCAGCACGTCGAAGGACTGACCATAGGGGACAGTTTCGTAGCGCGGGTTGGCGGTCATCAACGAATGAAAATAATCGGTCACCTTGACCCCAGCTTTTTCCTTGCCGCTGAGATTCTCAAACGGCAGGATGGCTATGCGCGGGTGAACCGGCTTGGCCGGTTGAACGATCCTGCGCGCTGTTAGCGAAGAGGAGCAACCGAACGTCAGCAGCCCGGCCAGGGCCGCAGTGGCGAAAAATACCGTGTGTCTTGTCATGAGCGACCTCGTTTACTTCAGAGTGGCGGCAAATGATGCGGCCGCTTCTCGGCACACCTTGGCCGTCATCTCGCCGAGCGTGTGAGTCTCGCCGAACGAGAAGATGGGGAATTTGGGCCCGCCTTTCCGCGTGATGTCTTCGCTCCACACCACTTGTCCGGACTGACAATCGATGAAGCGGATGGTGACCGAGACAAGCGGAAACTCTTCCTGGCCCGAACGGACCATGCTAAAGTCCTTGACGGCTCCGACGAACAGTCCCTGCACCTTGGTCACTTCGCCGATCGATTTTACCTCTTCGGCGGTGAGTCCGTCGAGCCAATTGGTGCGGTCCTCTTTCACGATCTGCCGTATGGCGCGCACGAAATCCCCCATCGTGGCCACCTGAACTTTGCCACTGATTAGCAGCTCGGTGACCCATCCGGCGGTGACTTTGTCAGAGGCACTGCGGTCGGCGGACAGGTTCGAGAACGGTACCACACCGACATTGGTGTAGAAACCGAAATCGGCCTCTTCGTTGACATACGTACGGGATCCGGCGCAACCGACGAGCGGTACGGCCAGCGCCAACAGCATCAGACAAACAGGTGATCGTTTCATTCCATATATCCCAGAAAACTACACTTGAATATTCAGTATGGTTTGCAGCGACCTGTTGGTCGTCGCGCCGACGGTAAGGCTCGGCGACTTCGTATACAAGTACGAGATCGACAAGGTCGTGCGGCGACTCAGGTACATAATCATCTGCGCGTTGACGCTCTGAGGGCGGAGCGTCGATCTCTGAAGGACGGTTGGGACGCCGACCAGTTCTTCACGGATCTGTTCCTGCCGGTTCACGGATACGTACATGCTGAACGCATGCCGAAACGCGTAACTCACATATCCCGTCAGCGAGCCGGTTTTGGTACGGATCGCGGCATTATACGTCGAGTAAATGTAGGTGATATTGACGTTGATGTTGCTCTCCGGTATGTACGTGACCCCGGCATTGTAACTCTGGGAGTAGCTGTGGCCGAGCCGCAACCGGCTCCCCTGATACAAGGCGCTATAGGCGAAGCGTGCCTCGGTGGCTCGCGACAGGTTCATGCGGGTGTCGATGCCTCCCGTCATTTGGTAGCGCTGGTTCGGATCGACCGGATCGCTGTTGTGCGTCAGGGAAGCATCAAGATACGTCTTCATGTAATTGTACGGTCCCATAACCAGGGAACCGTAGTAGGTGTCGAGTGAGTACTGTCCGCGGGAAGTGGTGGAATCATCGGCCAGCTGGAGAACGCGGTCGGACTGCTGGAAGACGGTTCGGGTTACCGAGAACCGGGTGTCCACTCCGTTGCGGAGATACCTCGTCATATGGGACGAAAACGCGACATACTCCGTGATCTGATTGCGTCCGCTCTCAGTACCGAGTTGATATCCCTTGGTCAGGTCAAACGAAAGATAGCCGGTCGGCGCGACACTCAGCTGACCTGCGAAGATCTCGTTTCGATAATCTCGTGATATCACAACCTGCTCGGTGCGAAAGAACCGCCCGGAGTAACTGGCGTTGCCGTTGAACTTGAGCAGCGTGGGCGACGAGTACATGGCGCTGACGGCATGCGTGCGGGATTTGATGCTGAGGAGGTCGTTGTCGTACCGCCGTGTGGTATAGAGACTATACGAAGTATTTATGGTCCCTAAACGGACCGCCGACTTGCTGTAACCGACTGTCGAGCTGAGGGTCCGCGTGTGGTTATCGGTACCGCCTCCTTGCAGGAAGGAAGCTTTCAACGAGTTGAAGCTGGCTTGATAGGAGAGTCCGTGGTACAGATAGCTGCTTTGCATGACCAGATTGCTGGACCGTGCGTCGCGCGTGTAAATGTACCCCTCATACCAGTTTCGGTTCGACGTATAGGTCATCCCGAAGGATGGCCAGTTGGTGTAGCTCGTAGATAAGGAGCTTCTCCAATCCCGGAAGTGCTGATAGAACAGCCTCGTACCGGCAGCATCAGTCACCAGGCGTCGATACGGTGAGTAACTGGAAGAGATGGTATAACCAAAGCTCCGCAGGTCCAGATAGAAGATGGGGCGAAACTCGTGATAACTGGAAAAGGAGTATTCTCGCCGGTTCAGGTTCATGCCGAGCCTGAGCTGATTCTTGGTAAACAGGGCATCCTCGTAATTGAGGATCGCCGATTCCTGCGTCAGATCATCTGTTCGAGTCTTGAACCCCAGGCTATCGGGCGATGTCTCCCGGAGGCGCTGGTAGGAGAAACTCAGGTTTCCATACAAGCGATCGCCGAGCGCCGATGTTCCAACCACGCATAGCAAAGCCACCAGAATACCAGACCGGAACATTAGTAATCCTCGCCGTTCGGGTGGTGGCAGTTGGCAAAGCAGGTGTTGTTACTGGCGTTCTTCACCCGCCATCCTTTCAGATAGCCGCCCGTAAGGAATCGCGGTGGCTGAGTGCCCGGCGTGGCTGCACAGGACGGATAGGTAAAGCTGTAACCGTGGATCCGGCCGATCCCCGAGTTGTTGTCACACGCGGGTAGCTGGTCAGTGTCATATATCCCAGCATGACAACCGCGACAGGCCATCGTGTTCTGACCCGAACCTGACGGGGAGTTGTGAGGACCTTCAGTGTGTTCTGGGAACCGGGAATTCTGCGCGTTATTCGTGTACACATTGATGTCGTGACAGCGCCCGCAGAAATTCCGTTGCGAGGTCGCGAAGTTCGGATTCGGCGTGACTTCGCGGAAATAGGTCTCTTCCAGGAGCATCCCGCTGTTAACGCTCCCGTGACCGCTCGTTTCATGACAGTCGAAGCAACTGATCAGGTCGTGGGTGGTCTGGTTGAATGGCGGAAGCATCAGCGGCGTGAAATTGTTGGCCGAGCTTGGAATGGTGTACGGATTCACGCCGCGAACCACGACAGGATGGGAAGTGGTGTTACCGGCTGCGAATTGCGCAGCGACATTGATGACCGTAGCCTGAGGATCCGAAAACGGCGCCAACGCACTGCCTCCCGGCACCTGAGCCAGAGGAGAGACGGCACCATCGGCATCGTGACATTTCAGGCAGAACTGGTTCTGAACATCGGTCACCCACGGCTCCAAGAAGGACGAGGACAACTCACGTGTGAAGGAAAGGAATCCCGGCAGAGGGAAACCCGTGTCCGGATTTCGCAGGTCCACCTGGCCGTTGGCGTGATAGGTCTGATCCGGGGAACCGTTGGCCGGAGATCCCTCGGCATGGCATACGATGCAGTCGCGATTGGTGATTGTCCCGTTCTGGCCAATGCGTATACCATGATGGCTTGCGAGTCCGAACTCCGGTACGACCGGACGTCTCCCTGCACGCGTGGTGGAGTGGCAACTGATACAGTCACCGCCGGGGCTCGGGTTGTGCACGTTGTTGCTCGTGGGGGTCGTATAGTCGCTGCCATGGCAGCTATAGCAGTGAGTCGTGGAGGAAGACTGATGAGCGCCGACCGTCGACGGCAGCGGCGCCAGAGTCAACCCCTCGACTGCTCCGCCAAATTGCATATCGGAAGACCGGTGGCAACCGAAGCAGAATCGACGAGCCTGAACCGAATCAGTACGGATCGCGGTAAGACCGGCCCAGCCGGACCGTTCATCGCTCAACAGGAAGCCGTTTGGGCCGGCTCCGGCATTGCCGATACTTCCGTGTGGGTTATGGCAGTCGTAGCAGGGGAGTCGGGCGCCGGACGGCACATATCCGCCTCCGGTCGTGACACCGTGGCCGCTCGACATGCCGGGATTGACGGAGCGATCGTAGTAATAGGCGATGTTGCGCGAGGCGTCATCCATTCCCGTGGGACCATTGACGTTGTGACACGAGAGGCAAAGCGTGAAATTGTCGGCGGCAGTGCCGAGTTGAGAACCGACTATACCGAGGTGTGTGGAGTCAAGCATGTCGTGCAAGGAGGAGCCGCCGTGAACATCATGGCAGTTGTCACATGCGCCGCGACCGTAGACATCTTTGATCGGCATGTCCGGATCGGCATAGTGCGTCGAGCTAAGCGCATCCTCCCAGATACTGCGCCCGGGCCACCTGACGAGATTGTTGAGTCCCGGCGTCCGCACACCTCCGGCATTGTATTCGAAATATCCCGGATCGGCGGAACCGACCGGCATACGATCGGATTCCTGTGCCGGATAGCCGCTCGAAGCACCGGCAGGCCGGTCGGCGTGGCAGCCTCCGAGCGATGCGCTGAAGCATAGTTCGTTCGAATTTTCTCTGAACAGTCCATACGGTTGCGCATTGCCGTCATCGTGCGAGGAATGACACTGAGCGCAACTTCCGCGCGGATAGTCATTGACTCTGAGCACACCCGTGGTCTGCGATCCATGCGGTGACAGATAGTAATCCCCGGCGCCTGCCAACGCCGCCGAAACGGCAACGGTCAGGAGTCCGGCCGGCCACCAACGCTGTAGGTAATTTCCAAATGCACTCATGATCGCAAACCGGTCTGTCATTTGTTGTGACATTGCTGACATCCGCTGATAAAGCTGCTGCCGCCTTCGACATACGGCCAGTGCATGGCGTTGGTATTTGGACCACCGTGAGCCTTATGGCAACTGAGGCAGAAGACATGGTTCGATTCGAGAGGCGTGGCAGCGGTGGTAAAATCCGTTCCCTGTGAATTCACGAACGGCAGCCTGGGTATGCCCGCAGCATCACCACCGTCAACAAATCCGGCACCCGTCCCCATGCGCCAGTGGGTCGCATCGGTATGACTGTCCGGCAGCGCCTGGTTGATCGCAATATCACTGGGATGGCCGTTGAAATGAGCCGGCGGAGCCGACTGGGTGTTGAAGCGCACCAGATCGTGGCACGATGCGCACCAGGCGGAGTAGTTGGCCGCGTAGGCAACGTTGCTTCGGTCGTAGGCTCCCGCTGAACCGCTTGCCGTGGGTGGATTATCGGGATCCCTTGCGGTAAAGACGTCGCGGCCAAGGAGAACTTCCAGCGCGCTTCCAGCACCCGCAGGGTCCTCCAGCAGATTGCGATAATTGGCATTGCCGTGGACCGCGTGGCAATTGGAACACTGCAGTTCCATCGTTACCCCGGCTGCTTGCAGGGGTGTAGCCGCGGGCAGGCCGAGATCGTGACCACCCGCATTCATCGTCAGTACCGAAAGAAAGAAACCCGCGCTGCTTTCTTTGGCGGGGCTGGACGAATACATCGGGGTCGGTGACAGAACATCGGGGGCGGTCGGGTCGGTGCCATCATGACACGACAGACATAACTCATTCACCGTGTTTTTCTTGAGGAGGGCAGAGAACGGGCCACCGGGAATTTCCTGACCACCTTCGGTCCCGTGCCCAACATGGCAGTCGTTGCAAGGGAGTGAACCGGCGATGTGCCACTGGCCGGCAGTTGCGGAAACCGCCAGCCAAAGGACGAGCGTGGCCATCAGCCCGATAGTGCGGGTCATCGTGATCATGGCAGACTGTATAGCAACAAGGTTCCTCGTTCCTCTACAACGATCATACGGTCATTGGCGGTAAAGGCAACCCCCACCGGGTGAAGCAGACCACCTGTAAATGGGCGTTTCTCGATCTCATTACCCGTGCGATCAAAGAGGCGCCATTGCGATTCGCGCCAGTCGGCTGCCCAAATGATGCTTTGGCGGTCGATGCCCACGCACGAGGCTTCCCAACTCCGCTCGCCACCGGGTCGACTCCAGCCTGCACTGAATAATACGGAGCCATCACTGGACACAGCCTGCATCGGAAAATTCCGGCTATCACTTATCATGACATGCCCGGACGGATCGAGGGCAAGTCCGGTAGGGGACCAGACTCGGCCCCGCCCCTGGCCGTGCGCAAGAAGCAGACGCATGCGTTTCCAGTCGCTGTCGAACATGACGATCTGGTCCTTGGCGGCATCGAGAACAACGTGATCTCCGCGCGACGTGGTCAACAACTGATCAATGGCGCCGAGTTTATCCTGGTAGGCGGACAGGTCCGCTACAGTATCGATACTCAAGAGGTCGCGCGAAGATGCTTTCAGGATCTGCAATTTGTCTTTGAGGCTGAAAAGTAACTCGGTGTCATTGGTCAGACACACCGCGGTGGGGCGTTCAAGTGTCAGATTCTCGCCAATAGTCCAGATTACATGACCCTGTGTATCGAATACGAATAATCGATTGCCGTGTTGGTCCGCAACAGCAAAGGCACCGCCGCTGGGAGAGAGACTAATGCTCACCGGTTTTGAGAGCAGTATATGATCATCGACCGATTTGACCTCCAGCTCGAGAGTCTGAGCGCGGACCGAAGAAGCCGTCAGGGACAATACCCCCAAGAGGAATACCGCTGCCACGCGATTGGGTATGCCGGTAACCGGGTTCACAATCTGTCGCTCCTACTCATCCATGAGTCCGTGGCAGAGAATGCACAGTTTGCGGTTCTTGTCGGCGATCAGCAGCGGCTTGAATTCGGACGAGTGCGGCGTATGGCAGCCGATGCAATTAACCGGCTGCTTCGTACGTGGATCGGTGGCTTTGTCGCCCATGGGATGGTAATGCTTCTTCGGGGCGTCTTCATGGCACGTCATACACAGATCCATGATGTTGGTGTTGGTGAGCAGATTCCTGGACTCGCCCGCATGCGGTTGATGGCACGTCTGGCAGTCTTCAAAAGCCGGCTGGTGCTTATTCGAACTTGTGAATTCCGGTGTGTTGTGACAAGTCAGACAGGTCTCAGACCCTTCCTTTTTTTGCAACGCCTTGCCGAATCCCACATGCGGGCCGTGGCATTTTACGCAGCCGTCAGCATCCTTGAGCGGCGCATGCACGACTGCCTTTTGCAGGTCGGACTTGACCGCTTCATGGCAGGTGAAACAGAGCTCGCGCGAAGAAGCAGCGACCAGTTCCCGTTTGCCGCCTGTCTGATGGCATTTGGCGCAGTTGGCGCCCTCGAACGGTTCATGCATGACGGGCAACAGCAGCGCCTTGTTCCCTTTGCGCCCGACATGCGAGGCATGGCAGTTCTGGCAATCGGCATCCGCGAGCGGGAAGCCTTGATGAGCTGTGGACATGGCTGCAGTGTTCAGGTCGTGACAGCCGGCGCAAAGCAGTTGTTTGTTCTTCGTAAGCAAGCCCGGTTCTTTGCCGGCGTGGGGGAGATGGCAGGCCACACACTGGCCGGTCCGAGCCGGCGTATGCACCAGCCCCTCTTTCATCTGGTTCTTGAGATCCGTGTGACAGCTGAGGCAAAAACTCTCAGCCGGTTTGTTAACCAGTTTCGGATAGTTCGAGGCGTGCGGCAGATGACAATCCATGCACTTCCCCTCGCCAAACGGCTTATGCTGGATCGGCAGCTTGGCGAGAAGTTTCATATCCGAGTGGCACGTGACACAGAGAGTATTGGCATCGGCCCGCAAATACTTCGGATAATCGGAACTGTGAGCCGAATGGCACGATGTACACTCTCCGGCTTCGAATGGGGGGTGCTGATGCGCCTGCCCGCTTTCCTTAGTCAAATCGTGGCATGAGGCGCAGATCTCGGAGACTGCGCCGGCCAATTGCACTTTACCCTCCGGACCCACCGAATGACAGGACTCGCAAGACTTTTCGTCAAACGGCGGATGGTTATTGGCACGAACAAGTTTGGGCTTCTCTGAAATATGGGGATTGTGGCAGTCCAGACAGTTGGCCGATGATAGATCGTACCCGCTGTGTTTTGCGGTCAGAGTGGAGTCAATTGTATGGCAGCTGCCGCACAGTGCCGCCGGCGCATCTTTGATGAATGCCGCATGGTCCGAACCGTGGGATGAATGACACGCATCACACTGGCCCAGTGCGACCGGTTTGTGCACACCCTGGTGGCGGAACTTCTCTTCCAGCGACTCATGACAAGTATAGCACAGGGACGACATCTGAGCCGTAATGGTTGGTGTTCGGCTCAAGGGGATCCCGTTGACTATGACTTTTTGAGCTCGGCCGGTGATCAGCTTCTCCTTCATGGCACCGTGCGGATTGTGGCACCCGGCGCAATCCCCCTCGACGACCGGCGTGTGAACAAAGGCCTTGTCGAGGCTAATAGCGGAACTATCGTGGCAGCTTAGACAAAGGTCTTTTTCGTGGCTCAAGAGGAGGTTGATCTCCTTCGAATAGTGCGGCACGTGGCATGACAGGCAGTTTTCTGTAGCCGGCGGGTGCGGCACTTTCATGTTGGTGCGGCTGACAATCTCCGAATGGCATTGGAAACAGAGCTGCGGGCCTTCCTTTCGCACCAGGTGGTCCAAATTGCTGTAGTGAGGCGAGTGACAGGCACCGCAATCCTTATTGACATAGGGGGGATGCTGCGATGGCAATCCGGCCATCGCCTGGTCCGGTTCGTGGCAATCGGCACAAAGCTGGTCGGACGGTTTGCGCAGGATGTTTGCAGTTTGTCCCTGATGCGGATGGTGGCACTGCAGGCAGTCATCGGCGCCGGCATGAACGGATTTCGCGGCGTCTTTGGCCGTCGCGAATTCTTTGTGACAGTCCAGGCAGAGTGAGGCATCAGCCTTTTTGACCAACGCCTTGTGATCCGAGCCGTGAACCTCGTGGCAGGCGCCGCACTGACCGCTGACAACCGGCATATGCGGCGTGCGTCCGTCCCCCTTGATGATCTCACCATGACATTCGGCGCACAGTTTCGATTCTTCCTGTTTGAGCAGATGCGGATAGCGCGAGGAATGCGGCGAATGACAATTGTTGCAGTTGTCCGGCTCGACCGCGGCGTGGGGAAACGCCTTTTTGCTCCCCTCAGCTTGGTCAGAATGGCAGTTAGCACAAAGATTTCCCGGCGTGACACCTTCGGCGAACGCAACTTTACCTGTCGTGTCCGGCAGGGAGTGGCACGACTCGCAATCGCCGGATGCAAACGGCGCATGACTGGTTTCGGACATCAGTCCTTTGGTGCTGGTGGAATGGCCAGAGTGACAGTCGATACAGGCAAGGTTTTCGGTATGCTTGCCGGCATGTGCCGTCTGAATGTTCTTCTCGGAGGCCTTGTGGCAGGCCGCGCACAGTTGATTCGGGGAGGATGTAAGAAGGGCAGGGTGGTCGCTGTTGTGCGCGTTGTGACAGGCTATACAATCGAGCTTTGCAAAAGGCTGATGCGGCACGGTTCCATTCAAAGCGCCTGTCAGGTCATCCTTATGGCACACCAGGCAGGCATTGGGATCATCGGCCCCCTCCGGACCGGTACGCAGAAGCGCGTGTTTGTCGGATGCGTGCGGATCATGGCAATCCCAGCACGCTCCTTTTTCCACAGGAAAGTGAATCTGGCCTGTAGAAAACTTCTCCTTCGCATCCTGATGACAGGAATAACAGAGATTGGAGGTCTCGTCAGTGAGAATCAGCTTGTTGGCAAAACCGTGGCGCTTGTGACAGGTTTCGCAATTCTGCTCTTTGACGGGCTGATGGATGCTCTTTTTGGAACTGAACTCTGCCTGCTGTTTCTTATGGCAATCGTAGCACTTTTTGGCGGCTTCTGCGGACGGGACCGCCAGCAACAGAATGAGCAGACCTGCCCGCACGACTGCGTCTATCCGTAACGTCCGGTCGGATTTCATGCGAGGTCCTTACTTTGCTGCCGGGACTTTGATGTACTTGTCGGGAACGCGGTACTCGACTATGCGGAAAGCAAAGTAGGCATTCCTTCGGAAATGCGGTGAGCCGCCGATATTGAACGCCCAGCTTTCCTGCTGAGTGCGGCCGTTGGAGACAACGCGTACATGCACGGCCGGGTTGATGAGCGAATCGGACACCTGAATTACCCGACCACTGTCGGAGATGCTGAAATCCGGATTGAAAGCATACACGTAAGCCGTGTCTTTCTCTTCTTCACCGAGCACGAACGACTGGCCGAAGTACACCGAATCAGTCTGCAGGAAGTTGGCGAAGATACGGTGGCGGGTCTCGATTATAAACCAACCGGCAGCAGAGTCCAGTTTGGGAATCTCGGCGATTGGTTTAGGCGTCGTGTCGACCATGGGAGTGTGAGCGGCATCCATAGGCATCTGGGGACTGCCGGTGCTGGGATGCTGGGCAGATATAAAGGAGGCGGAGATCAATATTGCGATCCCCGCCATCAAGCCGGTGAAGGAAATCCGTTTCATGTATCCTCTGAACATCATGTCGTTATTCAGGTTAAGTCAAACTTGTGAAAAAGATAACAAATTCGGTCCGGTTGTCAAGCAGTATTTGGACCTTATTATCGCTCTTTGAAGTCGCTGACATTCGCACGACTGACAATCTACTGGATGTGCATCGGTACGGCAATACTTGTCACCGCAATATCTTACGGCATGCCCAAAATATTCAATGGAGAGCGCGATGGTCGATTCAATCGGGTGAAATATGTACGAATTTGTGCAGATTCGCTATTCGAAGTAATGGCAGGCTCGGCAAAGATCGTCCTTATCTTTGAATCCGGCCAAATGGTGCGGAAGCGGTGAACTCAACGAATGACAGGTTTGGCACTCCATGCGGTTGTCAAACAACTGAACGCGGGGATCGAGCTGTTTCAACAGTCGTCTGCCATCGCGTCCGCCGCTTGGGACGACCCGAACGCCCACCGGGTGGCTGCCGTGCTCGGAGAACCGAGGCGCTTTGGACATGGCCGCTGAAAGCTCGGGTGTTGAGATCGACTGCTCTGAATGGCACACAAGACAGGTCTGTGACGGGGTGAGCGCGCCTACGATTCGGTAATCTGTGTGATATAATCTCGCCGCCGCCTGGTGTCCCTCGGAAAGGGATGCAAGCTGCTGATCGAGGCCGTGGCACGCACGGCATTGACTCAAACGGTTTCGCTGTTCAAATCTCATCAGGAACTGGCGATCGCCGACGGTGATGCCCATCGGTTCGTGGAAAGAGTGGCACTCGCGGCAAGGTCGGCTGCTGTTCTGATGGAACGAAAGCGAGTTGGACTGGTCAATCCGGACCAGGTTGGTATGACATGATCGGCATTGAGTGTCGAAGTCGGGCATGGCAGCATTGCCGTCGCCAACAGAAGCGACGACCGCGTGGCACCGGGAGCAATCGATATTGAGGTGGCTGGCGACCGACGATTCGCCGGCGTTTCCCTGATGGACGCGGGGAAGAAAGACAGCCGTCAGCAAAAGACCGATCCAGGTCGTGAGGGCAGTGAGCAGTACCAGAGGTCGACGCATATATAGATGTTATCGGCAACATGAGAGGGTAGGTAAACGGCTTCTGAAGTAAATACCCCCGACAGGAATCGAACCTGTATTCCCAGCTCCGGAGGCTGGTGCGTTATCCATTACACCACGGGGGCAGGCGGACTCGTCCGGCTCAGGCGTTAGGCCCAATGCATGGACGTTTTTCTTCAGGCCTCTATGTAAGCAATCCTCGCATGACGGGCAACCACTTTTTGTGGCATTCTGAAGTGTCAGGTCACACCATCTGCCTGTCGGCAGATGGCAGGACCTGACACAACTGGGAATGACTCACGTCCTTTCGTGCGTCGGCTAATTTTCTTGTCTCTGCAGCCGGCGGTCAAATGAGAAGTGTTTAACGTCGTTCTCGCGACGGGCATCCCTTACGGTCGATGCCAAGATCGGTCCGAACCGATTCACCAGTCGTGTTGAGTGGCGCGAGTCACCCGGGTGTGCCTGGCGGGCTCGTTCGCTTTGGTGAGCGGACAAGCCGGACGAGTGGCGCCCGCGGGAGTCGATCGACGAGCGACGGACTGCGGCGGGGCACTCCGACCAGTTCGGAGACACCCGAGAAGGGTTTCGGCAGTGGTTGCCAGATGACCGTTCCCTCCATGGCGGGACGGCTGCAGAGACAACCAGTTTCTACTAAATATAGCTCCGTGCAGGAATCAGCAGCGAAACTATAGCGAAATTGATTGACGGGTGTCGGGCGGGGACGCCCGACACCACAGTCGAACCCTCACCTGCTCCGCGAAGCGCGGGTCAACCTCTCCTATCTGGAGAAGTGAACGCCTGACAGTTTTCGTTTGATTTCCACGGCAGGTCGCGTTTTCTTCCCTGCAATGAATAACCGGCCACACGCTCGACTCAAAAAGTCGTGCTAACTGCATAACAGATAAGGACTCACACCATGCGCTGGTCGCAGACATATATCCCGACACTACGAGAGAATCAATCCGAAGCCGAACTTATCTCCCACCAATTACTGCTGAGGGGCGGGTATATCCGGAAGCTTGCGGCCGGAGTCTACCTCTATCTGCCGCTCATGCAACGGGTGATCGAGAAGTTTGCCAATATTGTCCGTGACGAGATGAACAAGGCGGGAGCGCTGGAGATCACCATGTCGGTTCTCTGCCCAGCGGAGGTCTGGCAGCAGACTGGACGCTACAGTACGGTCGGCAAGGAACAGATGCGGATGAAAGACCGTCACCAGCACGAGATGATTCTGTGTGGGACACACGAAGAGACGGTGACCAGCTTGTTGGCGGGCGAGGTGAAAAGCTATCGGCAGTTGCCGCTCAATCTGTATCAGATTCAGGTGAAATTCCGGGACGAGATCCGGCCCCGGTTCGGCCTCATGCGCGGGCGGGAGTTCATCATGAAAGATGCATATACATTCGATGCCGATGAGCAATCGTTCATGGTGGCGTATGAGAAGATGGTGCAGGCCTATTTTAATATCTTCAGGCGGGCTGGAATTGATGTCGTCAAGGTGGAGTCGGACACGGGCGCAATGGGAGGAAAAGCGGCCCATGAATTCATGATGCTTGTTGACACAACAGCAGGCGAAGAGGTGATCTTGTTTTGCGACAAGTGCGATTATGCGGCGAATCGCGAGAAGGCACCATTCAAGGACCTGGCAAAGATACCGGCGGAACCGGTGAAAAAGCCAATGCAGGTAGTGGATACACCAGGTGCTGCGACTATTGAAGAGGTCACATCGTTTTTGAAAGTCGATGCAACTCGTCTGGTGAAGACACTTATCTATATGGCCGACGGCCAACCGGTCGCGGCGCTGGTGCGCGGGGACCGCGAACTGAATGAAGTGAAACTCAAGAACGCACTTAGTTGCAACGAACTGGTGATGGCTAACGCCGATCAGGTTCAACAGTATACCAAAGCGCCGGTCGGTTTCGCGGGACCGGTCGGGCTGAAAGAAGTGCCAATCTTAGTAGACCCGTTGGTCGCCGGACTTGTTAATTTTGTAGTTGGTGCTAATCAGAACGAAAAGCACATCATCAATGTCAATCTGGATCGGGATTTCAAAGCGACCCGCATGGTGGACCTGAGCCAGGCACAGGGTGGTGACGGTTGCCCGAAGTGTGACGGTCGGCTGACAGCAAAGAAGGGGATTGAAGTGGGGAACACGTTCATGCTGGGCACTAAGTACTCAATCCCGCTCAATGCGACGTTTCTGGACGCAGAGGGGAAAGAGCATCCGATGATTATGGGCTCCTATGGTATCGGTATCACACGGACGCCGCAGGCGGCCATAGAGCGGTATAACGATGAAAAAGGGATAATCTGGCCGAAGCATCTGGCTCCGTATCTTGTCGAAATCATTCCGCTTAATGTCGAAAAGGAGCACATCCGTCAGGCGTCGGAGAAGGTCTACGCCGACCTGGCGGCAGCGGGGATTGATGCCCTTATGGATGACCGAGACGAACGGGCAGGGGTGAAGTTCAATGACGCCGACCTGATCGGCCTGCCGATCAGACTTACGATCGGTGATAAGTCGTTGAAAGATGGGAAAGTAGAGATCAAAGCACGCCGCTCGGCGGCCGTTGAGTTGGTCTCGATTGGCGAGGTGGTGGCCGCAGTCAAAAAATTGGCCGCAGAGCTTCCGTAGGCAACAATTTGGTTGCTTGATAACGAGTTAATCCCTACATTAGCAGGTTCGGGAAGTGGGCATTTGCCCACTTTCTCGTATTGGACTATTGGTGCAAACATGGCTGACCAGGATAAGGACAGGGTCATACAGTTGATTCAGGCGCCGCTCGAAGCGGAAGGGTGCGAACTGGCGGATATTGCGTTGTCTCGTTACCGTACCAGTGTAACGTTGCGCGTTTTTGTCTATTCGGCGCAGGGTCCGACACTCGAGCAATGCACCCGTCTGTCGCGTGCGATCGGGGACGTTATCGATGGAACCGAGCTGTTCGGGAAAGGTTATACTCTTGAAGTGTCCTCCCCGGGTCTGGATCGACCGCTGCAATCAGCCAGAGATTTCAAGTACCGCATCGGCGAGACGGTTCGGGTGCTGTTTGCCGACCCGAAGCGGAAGCATGTGACGGCCCAGATCGTCGCAGCAGCCGATGACCAGGTGGAGTTCAGGGATGACCTCGGCGGCACGTTTAGTGTCCCCCTGGTCGACATAGCGAAGGCAAAAATCGTTTTTTAGTGGGAGACTGTCGATATGGCATTTGACATGGTCGAAGCGATGACACTCATCGCGCGGGAAAAGAATATCGATTTCGATGCGGTCGTGGAGACGCTTGAGACCAGTCTCATGGCGGCGGCGAAGAAGAAATACGCGTTCACCGACAATATCTCCTTCAAGTTCGACAAGAAGGCCAACGAGCTGTACATGATCCGGACCCGCAAGGTGATGGAGCAGGTGACGGACCCGACGATCGAGATCGGGCTGGCAGAAGCTCGCGAGATCGACTCGGACGCCAAACTCGGGGATGATCTCGATGAATACCTTGATTACGAATCCGAGTTCGGCCGCAACGCCATCAACTCGGCCAAGCAGATCCTGATCCAGAAGATCCGTGACGCCGAGCACGAGCGAATCTATGCCGAGTACATCGACAAGGTGGGGACGCTGATCACCGGCGTGGTGCAGCATATCGACAAGGGAAATGTGATTGTCAATCTGGGGCGTGGCGAGGCGATTCTGCCGATCAAGGAGCAGATCCCGCGTGAGAAGTTCCGCCAGGGGGACCGGATCAGGGCGTATATCCAGGACGTGCAGAAATCGCCGCGCGGGCCGCAGATCGTGTTGTCGCGCGTGAACAACGAATTTCTGCGCGCCTTGTTCGCACTGGAGGTGCCGGAGATATACGAGAAAGTGATCGAAATCCGCGCGATCGCCCGTGAACCCGGCGAGCGGGCCAAAATCGCCGTGTATTCCTCCGATGAACGGATCGATCCGGTGGGGGCCTGCGTGGGGATCAAGGGGGTGCGGGTACAGAGTATTGTCCGCGAGTTGAACAATGAGCGGATCGATATCGTGCCGTTCTCATCGAATTCCGAGGTGTTTGTCACGCGCGCGCTGGCGCCGGCCAAGGTGTACCATATCGATGTATTCGATATGGAGAAAAAAATGCGGGTGGCGGTCGAGGATGAGAAGCTATCGCTGGCGATCGGTCGGAATGGCCAGAATGCCCGTCTGGCATCGAAGCTGACGGGTTGGAAAGTGGACATTGTCTCCGAGTCCGAATACAACGAAATGAAGCGTCGTGAGGCCGAACTGCTGGTGCCGGTGGGTGAGCTGGAAGGCGTTGGGACGAAATTGCGCGATCGGCTGCTTGATGCGGATATCAGCTCGGTACAGCGCCTGGCGCTGGCCTCGCCGGAGATATTGATGAAGATCGAAGGGATCGGCCAGAAGACGGCCGACACCCTGATCGAGAAGGCCAAGGCGTTTGTCGAACGGCTGGAGAGGGAGCGGAGCCAGCGCGAGGCCGCGGAGAAGAAGGCGGGCACGGCCCAGCCGGAAGAGGAAGCGAAGCTGGAAGTCAGCGATGTGTTTGTCGACGAGGGGTCGGAGACCCCGCACGTGAATGACACGGCCGACAAGGGCGAGGAGCGCCCATAGGACAGGGACACGAAACCGGCCCGCACCGGTCAGAGCGGCGCAGCGGCTCCGGGAGGTGAAAGAACATGGCAATAAAGACAGTACGCATCTACGAACTGGCCAAGGAGCATAATGTCTCCGCAGCGGCGATGATGAAGATCGTCCTGGAGCTTGGGTTCACGCCGAAGTCGCATATGTCGGTGGCGACGACCGAGTTGGTTCTGGCGGTTGAGCAGAAATTCGCCCGCGAGAAGCAGGAAGCCAAAAAGGAGATGGAGCAGAAGGTTCAGGTGCGTGAAAAGGTAACGGCCGCCGCCGCTGCTGCCGCAGCGCCGCCGACACCTGTGCCGCCAGTTCCAGGCGCGCCGGTTCAGCCGATCTCGTCACAGATGAACATCGGCGGTATCAAAGTGTCCGGCACGCAGAGTCCGGTAACCGATCTCATGCGACGTATCGATAAGAAGAAAAAGAAAAAGGAGCGCCGCAAACGGAAAGACCGACGTGACGTCAATCAACTCGAAGTGGCACGTGCGTTCAAGGCCACCATGGCCAACCTTTCCACGGCACGCACCAAACGGAAAGTCAGACGGTCCGACAGTGACGATGTCTCGACGCAGGTCGAGGAGACCAATGTGATCGAGGTCAATGAGTTTATGTCGGTGGCCGAGTTGGCCAGACTGCTGGACCGGAAGCCGGTTGAGGTAGTGGCCAAGCTGATGGAAATGGGCATGATGGCGACCATCAATCAGCGTCTGGATATGGATACGATCGAGATGGTGGCTGCGGAATATGACTTTGAGGTCCGGCCAGTGGCGGAGATCGGCGAAGAAGCTCGCGAAGAGGAAAGCGAAGAGAGTCTCGCCACCCGGGCGCCGGTGGTGACCGTCATGGGGCACGTGGACCACGGCAAGACTTCGCTGTTGGACTATATCCGCAAGACGAATGTTGTTGCCGGCGAGGCGGGTGCGATCACGCAGCATATCGGGGCGTATGAGGTCACGCATGGCGACCAGCGGATCGTGTTTTTGGATACGCCGGGGCATGAGGCGTTCACGGCCATGCGTGCCCGCGGAGCACAAATCACCGACCTGGTCGTGCTGGTGGTGGCGGCGGATGAATCGGTTATGCCGCAGACGGTAGAGGCGATCGACCACGCACGGGCCGCCAACGTGCCGATCATTGTGGCGATCAATAAAGTCGACAAGCCGACCGCCAACCCTGAAGCGGTCCGCACGCAACTGGCGCAGCACAACCTGTTGGCCGAGGAATGGGGCGGCAAGACCATCATGGTCGAAGTTTCAGCCAAGTCCGGCCTTGGGGTCGACAAGCTGCTTGATATGATAGTCCTGCAGGCGGAGATGATGGATCTCAAGGCGGACCCGGAGATCCGGGCTCAGGGTGTGGTGGTGGACGCTCGACTGGAAAGGGGACGTGGTCCTGTGGCCACTGTTCTCATCCAGAAGGGAACGTGCGAGGTTGGGGACCCGATCGTGGCCGGTGTCTGGAGCGGACGTATCCGCACTATTACCAATGACCGGGACAAAAGGTTGTCAATAGTAGGGCCGGCGACGCCTGCGCAGATCACCGGTTTAGGCGGCGTGCCGCAAGCCGGCGACAGCTTCCTCGCGGTCAAGGATGACCAGGAAGCCAAGGAGATCTCGCTCAAGCGAAGCCAGGTGAAGCGCGAATCGGATTTCCGTCGTCCCCACGGGGCGGTTACACTTGACCGAGTATTCGACCAGATCAAAGAGGGGCAGATCAAAGAAGTCCGTCTGGTTATCAAGGGGGATGTGGATGGCTCGGTAGAGGTGCTGTCGGACACGCTCGGCAAGATCTCGACCAGCGAGGTGAAAACAAACATCATTCGTCAGGGTGTGGGCGGGATCACGGAATCGGATGTCCTGCTGGCGGCCGCTTCCAATGCGATCATTATCGGATTCCAGGTGACACCGGACAGCCGGGCCCGCGAGTTGGCGCGTCGTGAGAAAGTGGATATCCGGCAGTACAATATCATCTATGAAGCCGAACAGGACGTCCGGAAGGCGCTCGAAGGGCTGCTGGCGCCCACGATTTCGGAGAAGTTTGTAGGCATGGCAGAGGTGCGCAATACGTTCCGGGTGCCCAAGGTAGGAGTGATAGCGGGTTGCTATGTTAAGGAGGGGCGCATCAACAGAAAAGACCATATTCGCCTGACGCGTGACGGCAAGGTGATACTGAGCGGGACGGTCGGCTCCCTCAAACGGTTCAAAGACGATGCGCGCGAAGTAAAAGAGGGGTTTGAGTGCGGTATCGGCATCGAGAATTTCAATGACGTCAAGGTCGGCGATATTATCGAGGCATTCGAGACCGTCGAGACGGCACGGACGCTGGATTGATAGAGCGATCCTGGAGGACCGGAGCTCGTGCTACCTTGCGGAGCTGTGCGCAACGGGGGTAGATGGCTGTGAAGCAATATAAGCGATCGGACCGACTGGCCGAGCAAATCCTGCGCGACATCTCGAGTCTGCTGGCACAGGAGTTGGCCGATAAGATGCCCGGCCTGGTGACGTTCACCCATGTTCGGCTCAGCGACGATCTTCGCTACGCCACTGTCTATTACTCGTACCTGGGGGACCAGGCGCATCGGGACAAGCTGGATGGATATCTGATTAAAGAAAACAAGCGAATACGGTCATTGGTGGGACGAAATTTGCGAGTGCGCACAATTCCGGAGTTCCGGTTTAAGTTCGACCCATCGATTGAAGAGGGCATCCGGATCGAGCAATTGCTGAATGAAATCAGGAATGAACGCAAAGACACATAACGCCATATCGACCACGGTGATGCCGGCCGGTGCGATCCGAGAGATCCTGCTTGGCGCCCGGCGTATCCTTGTTGCCTCCCATATCGACCCGGACGGCGATGCCCTGGGAACACAGCTGGCGTTCGCCAGCTACGTGCGCCATCTGGGAAAAGAACCGCTCCTGGTCCGCGATTCGGAGGTTCCGCACAAGTACCGCTTTCTCCATGGAGCTGAGTCGATACCCCGAACCGAATCGCTGCCCGACGATACGACTATCGACGCTGCCGTCATCCTGGAGTGTCCGAATATCGAACGGATTGGGACCGCCTGTCGGTGGCTGAAGGACGGCTTGCCGATCGTGAACATCGATCATCATCGGGACAACGCGGCTTTCGGGCGAATCAATTGGGTGGACAGCAGCATGTCATCGGTCGGTGAGATGGTGTATGAATATTTCCGGGCGGACGGTTACAGACCAACTGCCGATGTGGCCGAGCAATTGTATACGGCCATACTGACCGATACCGGACGATTCCGGTACAGCTCCACGTCACCTCGCACCATGGCCGTGGCCGGCGAACTGATCGCAGCGGGAGCTGACCCGCACAAGATCTGCAATATGGTGTACTACAACGTTCGTCCGAGCACAATGAAGCTGATCGGAGCGGTGCTGAACACTCTTGAATTCCACGACCATGGTCGGATCTGTTTACTGACGCTGACAAAGCAGATGTTACGGGAGGCGGGCGCAGAGGAGTCGGAATCGGACGGCCTGGTGGACTACACGTTATTCAGCGAAGGGGTGTTGGCCGGCGCGCTGCTAAAAGAGCTCGATGTTGCCAGGACCAAGGTCTCCTTGCGTTCGGCCAACGGCATCAATGTATCGGGTATCGCCGCACAATTCGGCGGGGGCGGTCATTACAACGCGGCCGGTTGTACCCTGCCGCTGCCTTTGGAGCGAGCGCGGGCGGAGATAGTTCGTTTATTGACGGAGGCAGGCAATGGGTGACCGTGACCGATTCCACGGCGTGCTGCTGGTAGACAAACCGACGGGCATGTCGAGCCATGACGTAGTGGGGAAGGTGCGCCGGATAGTGGGACAACAGACCGTGGGGCATACCGGTACGCTTGACCCGCTCGCGACCGGCCTTCTGGTCATGTGCCTCGGCAAAGCCACCAAGATTTCGCAATACTTGATGATCGAAGAGAAGGAGTACCTGGCACAACTGCGGCTGGGTGTCCGATCCACCACGTACGATGCCGAAGGCGTTATTGGCGACCCCGCATCGGCGACCGTGCCGATAATTACCCTTGACGACATCTCGCGCATACTTCCGGATTTTACCGGCTCTATTCGCCAGAGAGTTCCAGCGTATTCTTCGGTACAGATCGACGGAAAACGCCTGTATAAGATCGCCCGCAAGGGGAAAGAAATAGCATTGCCCGAACGCGAGGTAGTGATCAGCTCGCTCTGTGTCGTTCAGTACGATCCGCCGTTCCTGGCGCTTGCGGTGACGTGTTCAAAGGGGACGTACGTTCGGTCTCTGGCGCATGATATCGGCGAACGACTGGGCTGTGGGGCATACCTTTCAGGTCTGCGGCGGACCCGCATGGGCTCGTTTCGGATCGAGCAGGCGCTGACATTGGAACAACTGGCGTCGCGGGCCGGGGGCGGAGCACTGCCAGACCTGATCTCTCCGATCGACAGCGCCCTTCCCTGGGGGGCAATTCAGATCGCAGAACAGTTCAGCGAATCGGTAGGGTTCGGAAGACTGCCTCACTGGACCGACATCGCTGGGTATCGGGGCGATTTCAGAGCCGGGGACAGGGTGATCGTCAAGGACAGTCACGATGTGCTGGCCATGGGCGTAGCCGGAGCGGATTCCTGCCAGTTCGCATTGCACGTCGGAACGCCGCTGACAGAATACTTGCGGGTGCTGGCGTGAAGAATCGGTTTGTTCGTGGATTGGCGAATCTGGGACCTCGTCCCGAATCGGGCGCCGTGGTGACTATCGGGACGTTCGACGGGATCCACCGCGGTCATCAGGCGATTTTCGCACGCGTTCGGGAAGCCGGCAAGGTGACCGGACTGGAATCAATCCTGGTCACGTTCGATCCACACCCACGCGTGGTGGTGCAGCCGGAGCGGCCACCCCGGTTATTAACGACCATCGAAGAGAAGGAACAGTTCATCCCGTGTTTTTTCGAGGGCCGGGTGCTCGTGCTCGCATTTGACCAGGTGCTCATGAACAAGTCGGCCGAGCAATTCGTGAAAGAAGTTCTCATTGCAGGTATCGGAGTGCGTCGGTTAATTGTAGGTTACGACCACGCGTTCGGCAAGAATCGCACGGGGAATCCGGCCGAGTTGAAACGATTGGGACAGGAATACGGTTTTGAGGTTGAGGTTGTGGAGCCCGTCATGGTGGCGGGGATGGCAGTCTCGTCGTCGCGGATACGCAAGGCGTTCGACAGCGGGCGATTTGACGAGGCCGTGCGGTTGCTGGGCCACGATTACGCGATATACGGCACGGTGGAGCGGGGGATCGGGCTTGGCCGCAAGCTGGGCTACCCGACCGCAAATGTACATCACGGCGCCGCCAAACTGCTGCCGACCGAGGGCGTGTATGCATGCCGTGTGCAGGTAGAGGGTGAAGAATTCAAGGGAATGATGTTTATCGGGCGCAACCACTTCAATCCGGCGGGACGGATCACGGTCGAAGCCAACATCTTCGACTTCGATCGCGATATTTACGATGAAGAGATCACCGTGTACCCGACCCGGTTCGTGCGGGAGAATCGGGTGTTCCCGTCGACCGGCGACTTGGTGCAGCAGATCGAAAAAGACAAACAGCATATTATGGGAATAGTGAAACAAGGAGAAACAGCATGCCAGTAACGAAGGAGCAGAAGGCCAAGACCATTCTGCAGCATCGCCTTCACGAGTCGGACACCGGCTCGCCCGAGGTGCAGATCGCTCTGTTGACGGAGCGGGTGAACATGATCACAGAGCATCTCAAGACGCACAAGAAGGATTATCACACCCGACACGGACTGTTGAAGCTGGTCGGACAGCGTCGCCGTTTGTTGGATTATTTGAAAGATCGCGATATCGTCAGCTATCGCGAGGTCATTGCCGAGCTTGGGCTGCGGCGATAGGTAAGGAACAGGTATTTCATTTATGGTTCACAAAGTAGAATTTGAGATCGGCGGTCGTACGATGACGATCGAATGCGGCAGGATGGCCAAGCAGGCCAACGGCGCCGTCACCGTCCGCTATGCCGATTCGATGGTCATCAGCACGGTCTGTGCAAACCAGGAACCCAAAGAGGGGCAGGATTTCTTCCCGCTCACGGTCGAGTATCGCGAGAAATCATATGCAGCAGGGAAGATCCCGGGCGGGTTTTTCAAGCGTGAGGGACGACCGTCGGAGAAGGAGATCCTTTCGGCCCGCATTATCGACCGGCCGATCCGTCCGCTCTTTCCGGAGGACTTTCGCGGCGAGACACAGTGCATCAGCTACGTCATTTCGCACGACCAGCAAAACGACACGGACATCCTGGCGCTGATCGGCACGGGCGCCGCTATTGCCGTGTCGGATGTGCCGATTCAGATGACGATAGCCGGCGTTCGCGTGGGGCGTGTCGACGGACAGCTGGTCATAAACCCCACGATTGAGCAGCTTGAGGGGAGCACCCTGTCCATCACCATGGCCGGTTCCGCTGACAGCATTACGATGGTTGAGGGGGGAGCCCGAGAGGTCTCCGAGGAGGACATCGTGCAGGCGATTATGTTCGGTCATGATCATATCAAAATGATCGTGGCGAAGATCGAGGAACTGAAGGCGGCCTGCGGGAAGCCGAAGTTCACATACACGCCGGTGGCGGTTGATGCGACGATGGTGGCGAAGGTGAAGGAACTGGCCGGCAGCAAGTACGACGAGTTCAACCGGATCGCCGACAAAGAAACCCGTCGCAACCAGAAGAAGGAATTCCAGATGAAGGTCCTGACCGATCTGGCGGAAGCGTTTCCGGAGATGGAAGGGAAGATCAAGGGAGTCCTGGAGGAACTCGATTCGGCCTCCATGCGTGAGATGATCCTGCGCGAGAACAAGCGCATCGACGGTCGTGGACCGGACGACATTCGCGAGATCACATGCGATGTGGGTGTTCTGCCGCGCGCACACGGCTCGGCGCTGTTCACCCGCGGTCAGACACAGGCATTGGTGGCGATCACGCTCGGCACCAAGATGGATGAGCAGAAACTCGATGAGCTCGAGGGGGAATCCTCCAAGAGTTACATGCTGCACTACAACTTCCCGCCGTTCTCAACGGGCGAGACCAAGCCGATCCGCGGCACCAGCCGTCGTGAGGTCGGACACGGCGCGCTCGCCGAGCGGGCACTCGTGCCGGTGATCCCGTCCGAGGTCAGTTTCCCATACACCGTGCGCGTGGTATCCGATATTCTCGAATCCAACGGTTCGTCATCGATGGCCACCGTGTGCGGCGGTTCGCTGGCGCTCATGGATGCCGGCGTGCCGATCAAGACCGCGATAGCGGGAATTGCGATGGGACTCATCAAGGAGCAGGAGAAAGTGGTCATTCTGACGGACATTCTCGGCGACGAGGACCATTTCGGCGACATGGATTTCAAAGTGGCCGGCTCGGTTACCGGAGTCACCTCGATCCAGATGGATATCAAGATCGTCGGGCTCGATATCGAGACGATGCGCCGTGCACTGGAGAATGCCCGCAAGGCGCGGTTGTTCATTCTTGGCAAAATGAACGCCACTATCTCCAAACACCGCGACGATATTTCCAACTTTGCACCGCGCATCCTGATCCTCAAGATCAACCCGTCCAAGATCGGCGAGGTGATCGGCCCCGGCGGCAAGATCATTCGTGGCATCATCGAGGAGACCGGCGCCAAGATCGACATCACCGATGACGGCACGGTGCTGATCGCCAGTGTCGATGCGGAGGCCGGCAAGGCAGCCATGGCGCGCGTGCAGGCTATCGTTGAAGAGGCCGAGATAGGCAAGGTGTACAACGGTACGGTCCGCCGCGTGGCGGAATTCGGCGCCTTTGTCGAGATCCTGCCCGGCACCGACGGCCTTGTGCATATATCGGAACTCGATACCGCCCGCGTGCGACGCGTCGAGGATATCTGTAAGGTCGGCGACCGCATGGAGGTCAAAGTGATCAACATCGACGGTGACGGTAAGATCCGTCTCTCCCGCAAGGCCCTGCTGCAAGGGTCCAAGGAAAGGGAGAAGGTCTGACCACCATTCGGAAAGGGCGAAACATAGGGGATACCGGCGTCTTTCGGAAAACCACTCTGGCCAGCGGGCTTCGGGTGGTCACGGAAGCGCTGCCGTCGATACGTTCCGTCTCGCTGGGGGTATGGATCGATATCGGCTCACGAAATGAGAGACCGGAGGAAAACGGTCTCTCTCATTTTATCGAGCACATGTTGTTCAAGGGAACCCGGAAACGGACCGCCCGGGAATTGGCCTCGGCGCTGGAATCACTGGGTGGCTCGCTGAACGGGTTCACCTCGCGCGAGCAGACCTGCTATCACGCCCGGTTCCTGGACCGGCATCTGGACACCGCCATCGACGTGTTGTCGGACCTCACCTGCAACTCGACGTTGACGTCCGTCCACGTCAACCGGGAGAAGCAGGTAGTGCTCGAGGAGATCAAGGAATCGCTCGACAATCCGTCGGACCGGATCCACGACGTCTTCGCGCGAACCTACTGGGGGGAACATCCGCTCGGTCAGCCGATCATGGGTTCGCCGGAGAACATCCGGGGGCTGACCCGAGAGAAAGTGGTCGGTTTTCTCAAGAGAAACTACTGTGCGGGGTCGATCGTGGTCGCGGCGAGTGGCGCCATTTCGCACGACAAACTGGTAGCATTGGTCCGGAAGAAATTTCATTTCCCGAGCTGCCAGGCTGCACCCGCAGAAAGGGCAGGGCGTTCAAAGCTGCATCAGATCACTATCGAACGGACGCCGCAGAAGCAGACGCATTTCTGTCTGGGATTTGGTGCCCCGAGTTACAGTTCGCGGGACAAAATGGCGTTACTGGCTCTCAGCTCGTATCTGGGGGGCGGTATGTCATCAGTGCTATTTCAGAAAATCCGCGAGGACCGCGGGTTGGCCTATTCGGTATACACGTTCACCGATTTTTATCGCGATGCCGGTGTCTTCGGCGCATATCTTGGCACCGACAAGCGGCATTTACGAAAAGCGCTTGAGTTGATACTGGGCGAGCTGCGGCGATTGAAACGGGAGCGGCTGCCCGGGCTTCAGCTGCGGCAGTTGAAATCACAGATGCAGGGGCATCTGATTTTAGGGATGGAATCGACCACCAGCCGGATGAACCGCATCGCCCTGCAGGAGTTGATGATCGGCACGTATCAGTCACTGGGGGAGATGGTGAAGGAGATCGACGACATCAGATCGTCGAAGTTGATGGAGCTGGCGAACGAGATATTCGATGAAACCAAAGCAGCAGCGGCAGTACTTGGACCAGTCGAGGCGCGGGCGCTCCGCGGTCTTATCTGATGGCGGGCCAACTGTACGATCACAAGGGGAGACGTCGGGAGAAACGACGCTTGTTTTCCACAAGAGTGTCTCACGGTTCAGTTATAGTGTAACCAACTTCTCGCCCAGGAGAATCTTCGGCCTGCTCGACCAACTGCATCGGGCAGGTTTTTCTTTTGGCGGGCGGCATTCAGTGCCACACGCTCACAGTCTCGTTGTCTCATTTGACGATGGCTACGGACACCTGATGGACCTTCTGCCGTCGCTTATCGACCAATTCGACATACGACCGCACGTGTTTATGCCAACTGAACTTATTGGGAAGTCAAACAAATGGGATTATTCGCACTTGTTGTTTCCGTGCAAGCATCTGAACCGGGAGGAGATTCGCCGGCTCGACGAATGGGGAGTTGAATTCGGTTCACACGGACACAGACATGTCGATCTTCGCTCACTGGATGACCGGCAGCTGTTTGCTGAGCTGCGTCATTCCAAAGGGATTCTGGAAGACCTTCTGGGCAAAACGGTCACGCGGTTGAGCTATCCTTTCGGGCGAACCGACGCCAGAGTGGCCAGGATCGCACACTCGGTCGGCTTCACGCGCGGATACACCATGAAATTCCCGACGGGATCGGACTCGCATTTGTCCACCGGCCGGATCCCGATCTACGGATACGATACGTCGCTGTCCGTCAGAATGAAGCTGTCCCACGGACCGTGGAGGCAGGTTGAAGCGCTGAAGGTAGCGATCACGAACTATCTTTCCGGCGGAACAATTCTCCTGAATACCCTTCGACGACAGTCCTGACGGGCTTGTGACAGTCGTAGGGGATGTTTTGGAATCTTGCAAAACGGCAGGTGATATACTACTATTCGCGTCACTATGAGAGCGCGAGGATGTCTGTAATGGAACCATCGACCAAAACGAAACGGTACGACTTCAAGCGAATAGAAGAAAAGTGGCAGCAGCGGTGGGAGAAGGAGCAGCTCCATAAGGCCCCGGAATCCCCCGACCATGACAACAAGTTCTACATGCTGGTCATGTTCGCCTATCCGTCAGGGGATATCCATATGGGGCATTTCAGAAACTACATTATCGGTGACGCCGTGGCACGGCGACAGATGATGCTGGGAAAAGCGGTTTTGCACCCGTTCGGCTGGGATGCTTTTGGGCTGCCGGCGGAGCGGGCGGCCATACAACGCGGCATTCACCCGGAAGCATGGACTCTCGAAAACATAGCCGTCTCGCGCAAGACTCTCCAGCAGGTCGGCATCTCGTTCGACTGGTCGCGGGAGGTCAACTCCTGCCTGCCTGATTACTACAAATGGACCCAGTGGATGTTTGTTCAACTCTTCAAGAAGGGGCTGGCATACCGCAAACGCGGTTTTGTCAATTGGTGCCCCGAAGACAAGACGGTCCTGGCCAACGAACAGGTGAAGGACGGCAAATGCGAACGCTGCGGCACGGCCGTGGTCAAGAAGGATCAGATCCAATGGTATTTCAAGATTACCGCGTATGCCGACCGGTTGATCGACGACCTAGACAAACTGCCCGGGTGGCCCGACAACGTCAAGACTATGCAAAAGGAGTGGATCGGTCGCTCATATGGGCTTGAAGTGGACTTCACGATCGAGGGGACTGGGGAGAAGCTGCCGATCTTCACGACGCGGCCAGACACGATATTCGGTGTGACATTCATGGCTATTTCGCCGGAGTCGGAGATTTTGGAGCGGTTGAATCTTGCGCCCGATTACAAGCTAAAGGTGCAGGAGTATCAGCGGCTGGCCGCCGGGCGGAGCGATATCGAGCGCGCCACGGTCACTCTCGATAAGGATGGTGTCTTCACCGGCAAGTATGCCGTTAATCCGTTCAACGGGGAGAGAGTGCAGCTTTGGGTGGCCGACTATGTTCTGGCCGGGTACGGCACCGGGGTGGTCATGGCAGTGCCGGCGCATGACACGAGAGATTTCGCGTTCGCCAAGAAATACGCCATTCCAATTAAAGTGGTAATTCATCCTGACCAGCATACCGTGCTGGATGTCAATAAGATGACAGACGCATTCGTGGACTATGGCCCTATGGTCAACTCGGGCCAGTTCAATGGCCTCTCGGGAGAGGAGGCAATTGCAAAGCTGTCCGACTTTGCCGAGAGAAGCGGTATTGGGCGTCGAAAGGTGAATTACAAGCTGAAAGATTGGTCCATATCGCGCCAGCGCTACTGGGGTTGTCCCATTCCCATCATCCACTGTCCCAAGTGTGGCGAACTGCCGGTGCCCGACAGGGATCTACCGGTGATACTGCCCAGGGTCGAGAATTACATGCCCAAGGGGAGATCCCCACTGGCCGATGTCCCGGAGTTCACAAACGTGACCTGTCCGAGTTGTGGTGGCAAGGCTCAACGAGACCCGGACACCATGGATACCTTTGTCTGCTCGTCATGGTATTTCCTGCGCTACTTAGACCCGTCAAACTCCAACGAGCCGTTCGCCAGGGACAAGGCGAATCGGTGGATGCCGATCGATCTTTATGTGGGGGGAGTGACCCACGCGACCGGACACCTGCTCTATTTCCGGTTCTTTACCAAGTTCCTGAAGGATATCGGGTGGCTGACCTGTGACGAACCGTCGACCCGTTTGTTCAATCATGGCATGGTGATGGATGCTGAGGGGGAGGTCATGTCAAAGTCCAAGGGGAATGTCGTGTCACCGATCGGCTTGATGGCCGAGCGGGGCGTGGATATCACACGCCTGGCGATGTATTTCACGGCACCGTCGGAGAAAGAAGTACTCTGGAGCAACGAAGGGATCACGGGAGTCGAGAAATTCGTTCTCAACCGCATGTACCCCTCGATGTCAAAGTATCGCGGCTCCAACCCCGACTTAAAGCGATACTTTAAGCTCGACACGCTCACTGATAGCGAGCGGAACATCTACGTCAAACTAAACCAGACGGTTAAGAAGGTTTCGGAGAGTATCGACCGGCTTCAGTTTAATACTGCTATTTCCGCCCTGATGGAGTTGGTGCGCGACTACGATGCCGAGCAGATCAACAACGAGGAGCTCAACGATCAGATACTTCTCAAAGCGACGCAGTTGCTGGCACCGATGGCACCGCATCTGGCCGAGGAGCTGTGGGAACTGACCGGCTTCTGCGAGTCAATATTTCGTTCGCGGTGGCCTCAGCATGATCCCGAAGCTGTCGTGGGCGAATCTATTGAGATTGCCGTACAGGTCAACGGGAAGCTCCGTGACGCAATTGTGGTACCGAAGGACGCGACTCAGACGACCATAGAAGAAGCGGCCGAGGCGAGCCCAAAGGTGAAGTCATTCACTGCCGGTAAGCAAATACTCAAGAAGATATATGTGCCTGGGCGGCTACTGAATATCGTTGTGAGAGGGTAGGGTTCCAAGCAGATGAATACTTTGACGGGTCAGGTTATGATTCCGGTTCCGTATGTTAACATAATATATCTTATGGGACACTATCGCCTCGCTCATTGGTCTCTTTGGCCACCAAGCTCGGCCCACCCTCGCGGCCAGTTCACACCTCAACTCCGATCGGTGCGACTTGGTGGGATTATTTAGATCTGCTTGAAGCCCCAGAGGGCCAGCTTGCGGGCCTCGCGGAAGCGCAACTTGCCACCCGGAGCGCCAAGGACGACCAGCGTGAGCTTCTCCCCCGCCGGGTTTGCAACCAGCGTGGCGAGGCAATAGGCGGATTCATCGATATGCCCGGTCTTGCCGGCAAGGACGGTGAATGGCGAGTAGTTGACAAGGCGGTTGGAATTGCCAAGCCGGAGAACCCGCCGTTTGCGATTGAGCACCCGGATCTGGTAATTTTTGTCTGACGTGATTTGCGCGATCTGAGGGTATTTGTAGGCATAGTGCATGATCAACGCGACCTCATGGGCGGTCGACACGTTGCGGGCATCGAGGCCGGTCGGGTCGAAGAACACGGTGTTGCGCAGGCCGAGTCGTTGCGCCTTTTCATTCATGGCGATCACGAAGTTTTCGACCGACCCGGAGACGGCGCGCGCCAGCGCCCGGGTCGAGCGGTTGTCGGAGATCATGAGCGCCGCATGAAGCAGATCATTGAGAGTCAATTCCCAGCCGGCGGCCAGATGCGACCGTGAAGAACGATAGGCATCCTCTTTGGATATAACCTGTGTCTTGGACAGGTCGATCTTCGAGTCCAGCACGACCATCGCAGCTACCAGTTTGCTGATGGAGGCGATTGGATGCACCATATCGGCGTTCTTGGCATACAGCACCTCGCCGTTCTGGTAGTTCACGAGGATGGCGGAGCGCAGAGACAACTTGGGGCCATTGGACCGGACCTTTTCGAAGTCCAAGTCTGCAAACGGCATTTTGGAGGTCGATGGGGCTGTTGGTGCGTTCGATCCGCTGACACCGGACAATTGGCCGGCGGCAAAGAGCGCCGAAATGGCCAGCGCGATGACGACTGTTATCCCGGAGATTAAGCGGCGCATAACGTCAGAGTAATTCCTCTCAATACCTTATCCATTTCACCAGCTCGGGCAGCGTTGGGCGCTTGCCGTACATGAGAACCCCCACGCGGAAGATCTTGCCGGTCACCCAGATCATACCGGCAATCGCCAGCAGTACGAGGATAAAAGCGACAATCGCCTGCAGAATGATGCCAGAAAACAACGAATACTCGGTGAGCCCCGGTGCAAGGATTGCGACTCGTGCCATCATCATGGTCGGAGCGAAAAACGGAAACAAGGAAAGGGCGATGGACACGGTGGAATTGGGCTGTTGGATCAGATAGCCCGACAAAAAGAGCGGCATCATAACAGCTATAATAATGGGGAAATAGAAATTCTGTGCTTCTTTTTCACTGTTGATGATCGAGCCGAGTAACGCGAAGATGGTTGAATAGAGTACATAGCCCGAAGTGAGGAACAGCACGAAACAGACTACGATCACCGGATTTGAGATGATGGCGCCCACCGCCGGGGAGACCGGAATAGCGAAGGCGCCGCTGCCCAGATAGGCCGCCAGTCCCAGCACGACCCATGCCAGAACCGAGGTCATGGTGGCGCCGGCCAGGCCGATGATCTTGCCCATCATGAGCTCGAACGGTGACACCGACGATACGAGCAGCTCCATGATGCGACTGCTCTTTTCGTCCACTACCGAACGCAGCAGCGTGGCGCCGTAGGTGATAATCATGATATAGATGAGCATGATCATAATCAGCAGAGCAAACAGCTTGACTTCACTCGATACCGCCTGTCCACGAGTATCCTGTATAGGCAATTCGACCGATCGGGTGAGGTGGAGGACCGAATCCACCGGCAGGTTGACATTGGACACGGTCAGCCGTTTGGCTGAAAGAAGTTCGGATATGTGCCTCTCGAAACGGTTCACTGTCCGGGGGTTGTCCTCGTTGGTGATGAGAAGGGTGGCCGAGTCGATTACATGGGCCTGAGGCCCGAACACCAGGGCGTACTTAGCCTCTTTCCTGTTGATCACTTCTCTCAGAGAATCGAGGAGATGACCGTATGCGACCGTGTCATCGGGCGCGGATGTCAGGACGCCGGTCACGAGGTACGCCGGCACAGTCCCCTCTTTCAGCGTATACTGCTGGATCGCTTCGATGAACGGACTGGTCAACTGCAGGCCGGAATGGTCGAGGATCACCAGTTTCTCGCTGTCGCTTACTTCAGCTTTCGCGAACAATGCCGGCAGCACCATGAAGGTCACCATGATGACCGGTGTCAGCAGCAGACCTATTAAGAAGGAGCGCTTCTTCACCACTTGTGCATATTCGTACTTGCAAACCGTCCAGAATTTACCCATTTCCCACCCCGACGGACGGACGCGTGTATTCGGAAGGATCGATATTGGCCATCTTTATGAATATGCTGTAGAGCGAGGGCTCAACGAGCGCGAACCGTTTGACGCGAACCTTGCCCACCAGCGCCTGCAGGATATCATCGGGATTGCCACCTGGTGTCAGTTCGAGCTCGTAGTAGTTGTTGAAATCGTTGACTGCTGCGACCATTGGCAGCGTACGGACGAACGACGCATCCCCTTCCACCTCGATCTGGACCGCATTCTTGCCGAACGATGCTTTTACTTCGGACATACGGCCGTCGATCACCTTTTGGCCCTTGGATATCATACAGATGTAATCGCAGAGCTTTTCGGCCTGCTCCATCACGTGGGTTGAAAAGAGGATAGTGGTCCCGGATCGTTTCAGTTCGAGAATGCACTCTTTTAAGAGTTCCATGTTGAGCGGGTCGAGTCCGGAGAACATTTCATCGAGTATCAGCAGTTCCGGTTCATGCATAATGGTCGTGATGAACTGCAGTTTCTGCTGCATGCCCTTGGAGAGTTCCTCGACTTTCTTCTTGCGATAGTCGGGCAGGTTCATCCGGTCGAGCCAGGGGCCGATCTTCGGGACGACTTTCGAGGGCGGATATGCTTTCAACTCCGCCATGTACAGAATAACCTGCTCGACGGTCATTTTCTTATACAAGCCGCGTTCCTCGGGCAGGTACCCCACGCGGTCTTTGAAATGTTCGCGCAACTCCTGATTGTCGAAGTAGATATGGCCGGAATCAGGCGCAGTGATATTCATTACCATGCGGATGGTGGTGGTCTTGCCGGCGCCGTTCGGGCCGATCAGACCGTAAATGACACCCTTGGGCACAGCGAGCGAAAGGGCCTCAACAGCCACCTTGCCGCTGTATTCCTTGCGGACGTTTTCCAGTCGTAGAAACATTATAGCGTTCTCTTTCAACAGGTGAGCAAATGTCGGCGTCGCTTGGCACTGGGTCAACAAAAAACCCGCGCCGCGCATAGCCATCTGTTACGCGTCATTGCCGCAGTTTGTTTCGGCGTCCGCGGCGCTCGCTTTGCGGACGCGTTGCATGCGCACTCGTCCGCATTTCGGGCAGATCCATTTGCGCTGCTTGTGATAGGTTCGGCGGCGTTCTTTCATGCGGTGTTTGCAGCGGGGGCAGATCACGGCGGAGTCACCGCACCAGGTGAAGCACGTCGCCGAGGAGGAACTCCATCCGGCCGATCAGCGTCGACATGCGGGACATGACGGTGTAGCCGAACGTGGCACCGAAGAAGATCATCAGGAAGAAGGTCCCGGATTTGGCGGCAACGCCCAGGACCCCGCCGCGGACACGGGAAAAATAGAAGTAGGCCAGGGTGCAAACCAGGCCCACCAGGACGACAAGGCCGGATATATCGACCGAACCACCGGCTGCGAACAGCGGTGCCACTGATTCCGATACCTGTTTCATCACGCGCGGACCAAGCATGGCCGGTATGGCCACACCGGCGCCCGAGCCGATAAGGACGGCGAGCGGGATTCGCGACAGGTGACTGGTGCGAGGGTGAAAGCGGGCGAACATCAAGAGTCCCAGAGCGAATGGAGCCAACAGGTAAAAGTGGCCGCCATCACTCAACGGCTCAAGCAGGAGGTCCATCACCGAGTTCGTCCACGTGATCACCAGCACGTACCCGACTGAGACGCCCACAAGCAAATATTCGGCCATTTTATAGATGGGGTTGTCACGATAGAGAAATGTCAGGACGGCAACGGTGAGCACCGCAGCTACGAGAGTACCTGTTGTCATACCGTACCTCTCCCCTTCCGCCCAGTTCGGAAGTACAGGACATTACCAATGATCACAAGGACTATGATATAGATGTGCGATGCGGACTGCGCCAGCATGCCGCGCGCGCCTCCGCCACCCACGGCCAGAAGTCGCTCATATTCTGCGGCGCCCCGAAGACCGCCGATCAGCGAATAGAGTTGACCGGAAGAGACGTACGGGTCGAACTGAGTCATCATGACGGCGGTCATTGCCGAGCATATTCTCACACCGAATCGAGCTCCGGCGTATTCGATCCAATACGTGGGCATGTTACCGTCGGTGATAGAGATGACTGCTGCGACCTGTCGATAATCATTGACGCCTTTCATCAGGTCAAGTTGATCGTAGGGAGCGCCAAAGTAATCCTGGGGAAAGGTCTGTGAGAACGATTCGCCCATCGAGAGCATGGTGGCGATATTTTGCGGTTTGAAACCGAGATAGACATAGTCTCTGCCATATGTTCGGTCGAACTCTCTGGCAGTTTGCTCCATGAGCCGATAGCCGATGACAGTACCCTCGGCCATCAGGGCCAAACCGATTAGGCGGTGCCCCTTACGGAAGGCATGTCGAACCACGGCCTGTGCCAGCGGGCGGATCTCCGGCAACGCGGATGCTTCATGGTCAAACGAAACCACGAGCACCGAGCCGGACGGGAGTGAATCGATGTAATCGAACAGCTTGCGTGTCTCCGATGTGACAGGAATGTCGGGGCGAAAGCCTGAGAGCATAGCTACAACGACGACTACAAACAGACCAAGGAAGGACCAGTGGCGAGTGCTCAGACTAATCACCGCGATCCTCCGAGCCAGGTTCGTTCGATACCGAGCAGAACGCGAAGTGAGGTGGTCAATGAGCCGAGACCGATGCCAATCAGGATAGCGCGGCGAGCCGCCATGGAGGGATTGTTGCGCAACCAATCGGCGAGGTCGCTGAGGATGCTCGATGAGAATCCTTCGAGCGATGAACGACTGAGCAGCACGAGGAGGGCGGCGCCCAGCAGGACCGATGCCTGGAACGAGCGGGCGCGAAAGCCGCGAAATGAGGCCGAAGCCACAAAGAACGCCAGGAGGGCGAAAACGGTTGACTGCATTGGCGCCTGGACATTTTCGAACAGCCACATGAAGGGCGAGTCACCGCCGATCCCCCAAATAATGGCAACCGCTGGCATGGCGGCCATGCCGGTGAGTCCGACAACACGGAATGGAATATCGCTCCCCTGCCGGATACCTTTCAGGTGAATCCTGGCAAAACCGACAACGCCGACGAGCAGCGCAAAGGCGGCGATGATCTGCCAGTAATCGAGGGCAGTCTGATTGACGGCTTTGGCCAGGGGATGATTCGAGAAGAACAACAGGAACATGAGAACGCCGCACAGACCGCAGATCAATTGTGGCAGGCGACGATTCATTAGAATTTCCACCAGGTTGCGGAGGGAGCAAGCGCCGCCCAAATGAACGCAATCAGGAGAAAAGCGGCGATAACGACCTTGAGCAAGTCCTGGGCCCGCACCGAGGCCAGGATCGCCGGATCACCGGAGAGATAGCCTGATGCGGCGAACAGCTCTTCACCGATGAGCGTGTAGTCGCACGCGACGATAAAAAATGCGAGCTGGATGGTGGAGTCAGTGCCGGCGACCTGGATCGCACCGACACTGTTGGCGGTTTCCGCAAGAATGAGCGATTCGGCTTCGAAGGTGCCGAGCAGGAACACGGCGGCAGGTTTTCGACGAGCGATGATCCCTTCGACCGCTGCGGCATATCCGAACTGCGATGAACTGACGTAATGAGTATCTTCGTCTCGAAACCGCTCAGGGTAGCCGGCCCGGGCGGCGCTTTCACGAATCACCTCCTGAGCTACCGACATGATCACCGGGTCGTGGGTGGGATACAGCAGGCGACAATCGTAGGTGGCCGTCTTCTCCGCCACCTGGCTCAAGATATTCATTGAAGCGATGGTGGTGGGACGCTGAATATCGCCGCCCCAACCGGGTGTATAGAGAACGGGGCGGGCCATCTCCGTAGCTCGCCCGATCGCCTCTTCGACGGCCTTAAGCCCGCCAATCTCGCGGAAACGTAGATTCGTCTTGTGCCGCGAGCGCCACGTGGTGTACAAAACGACAGCCAAGGAGAGCAGGGCGAAAAGGAGAATAGGAAGCCGACTGGTGTCAAACCAGGCAGTTCCGGGGGTCAGCAGAATTGTCCAGTGGTTTGGCCACATGTGACCCAGAGTAGTTTCGTGGACCGGTGCAATCAACTAAAGATTTTTTGATTGCCCGGCCTCTTCCCTGCTATATATTGGTCCGCTTTAGGAACGATACTATGCAAAAATTACTGATTCTCATTGTAACTGCGGTCCTCACCCAATCTGTCGCGCGAGCAACGACGACTCTGGAGTGGTGGCAGTTCTGGACCGACCCTGATTCGCGCCCGACAATCCAGGCGATAGTCGACGATTTCGAGAAAGCCAATCCCGACATCAAGGTGAATATTACCGATCTCACCTGGGCCAATGGCCAGGAGAAGATTGTGATCGCGTTTGCATCCGGCACCGGCCCTGACGTGGTCGAGCTGGGGAGCGATTGGATCGCGCAGTTTGCGGCCAACGGGCAATTGGCGGATATATCGCAACGGGTCATTGCCGATAGCGGCAATTTCCAGGGCTGGGGGCTGGCCACGTACGACGGAAAGGTGTTTGGCAGGCCGTGGATTCTGGGGACACGCGTCCTGTTTGCGAACGAGGATCTGATGCGGAAGGCCGGCTACGACACTTCCTTTCTGCCGTATAACTGGCCACAATTGGAGCAGGCGGCGATCAATATCCGGCATCTCGGAAAAGACTATTATGGGTGGGGTTCAAATACGGCCGAGAAACATCGCCTGTACAAGAAGTTCCTTCCGTTCTTCTGGTCGAACGGCGCACAGTTTTTCACTGACGACAACAGGTATTCGATTATTTCATCGATGAAAGCAATTGATGCGCTCAAATTCTATAAGAAGCTGCACGATTCGGCCGGGTTTGTGGGGGACCAGAGGAGTATCGAAGATGCCTTTCTTGATGGGAAGATCGGTTTTATCATTTCCGGCGACTGGTTGCTGAAGCGCATCGAAGTCGAGAAGCGGAAGATCGATTTCAAATCGGGGCCGATACCGGGCCCAAAATATCCAGGCAAGTCGTTCCTCGGTGGCGAATTTCTGTCGATCAACCAAGCATCAAAAAACCACGATGCCGCGCTCAAGTTCATTGCCTTTGTCACATCGCCGGAGAATCAACTCCGGTTCTGTAAGGCCAACCGCTCGGCGAATCCCTCCAGTCTACTGGCGCAGCAGGATCCGTATTTCACCGGCAACCCGCATTTGCAGGCGTTCATCAAACAGATTAAGAGCGCCGAGCACCCCCCGGTCGACCCTCATTGGGTGGTGATCGAAGATGAACTGGAGAAGGCGATCGAGGACGCTCTGTTCGGATCCCGGCTCCCGGCACAGGCGCTCCGCAACGCGCAGACGAGAATCACCCAGGCACGCGCAAAGCAATGAGAGCGCATCGCGGGATCGCGCTGGCGCTGGGACTCCCCTGGCTTCTGACATTCGGCCTGTTCTGGGCATTCCCCATGGTGTACTCTCTGTTCATGGGGTTCACCGATCATCAACTGCTCGCGAAGTCGTTTCAATGGGTTGGCCTGGACAATTACCGTGCCCTGTTTCGCGATCCGGATTTCGTGAGCTCGCTCAAGAATACGTTTGTGTTCGTTCTGGGAACCATCCCATTTACCACGGTCCTATCACTGGCCATGGCACTGTTGGTTAATCGTCAGTTCCGGGGACGGGGACTGTTTCGGGCGGGATATTTCCTTCCCTCTATTACGTCACTGGTGGTGATCTCGCTCATCTTTACGAATCTCTATTCGCGGGGCGGCTATGTTGCGCTTCTGGCCCACGTGATCGGATTGACGCCACCGGAGAATGGTTTCTTGTACGATTCGGGGACGGCGCTATATGCCATCATGGCGATGGATGTGTGGATGGCGGTCGGTTACTACATGCTGATCTTTCTGGCCGGACTGAAAGCCATACCCGAAGAGCTGTATGAGGCGGCCGAAATCAACGGCGCCTCCCCCCTGCGGCAGTTCGTTTCGATTACACTGCCGATGTTACGACCGGTAACACTGTTTATAGTCGTTATCAATTCCATTAAGTCGTTTCAGATTTTCACAGAAATGTTCGTGATGACCAAAGGGAAATTCGATACTGCCACGACCGTCTACTTCATTTATGATACGGGCCTGACCACGCAGTTCAAGTTCGGGTATGCGTCGGCCGCAGCCTACGCGCTGTTTGCGATCATCGGTCTTTTTTCGCTGGCGCAGTTCATTCTGTTTCGACGCCGACAGGAGTACTCATGGTAAGACCTGTCTCACTCCCGGCGAATGCTCTCCGGTATTCATTGCTGGGCGGTCTATTGGTCGTCATGGTGTTTCCGCTGGTCTGGATGTTTCGGGTGGCGTTCCTGCAGCCCGGAGATAGCCTTTCGTTCGGGTCATTGTTCGGCGGCGGATTCACTTTCGGTAATTTTGCGGACCTGTTTGTGCAGACCAACATGGGACGGTATCTCTTCAATTCAGCACTGGTTGGCATTCTGGTCACCCTAGGGAACCTGGTATTCTGTTTCATGACCGGCTACACGCTGGCGAGGTACCGCACACTGACGAACAAGGCGTTGTTTGTAACCGTGATCCTGATACTCATGATCCCGGCGCATGTTACCATCATTCCGCTCTATGTGCTGTGTGTGAAAGCCCGCTTGTTCGACAGCTACGGGGCGCTTATTCTGCCCTGGCTGGTGAATCCGATCGGCATATTCCTGGTGAAGCAGTACGTGGAATCAGTACCGCCCGCCATGGAAGAGGCGGCGCGAGTCGACGGAGCGGGTGAGTTCCGTATCCTGTTTGCAGTCGTTATGCCGGTCTGTCGGCCTGCCCTGGCGGTTCTGGCAATCCAGATTTTCTTCACCAACTGGAACTCGTTCTTTTTCCCGTATATCCTCACGTCTCGGGAGGAACTGCGGACGCTTCCGGTCGGGCTGGCGCTTTTCCAGGGGCACCAGGCGGTCGACTGGCAGCATCTTATGGCGGGGTCCGCACTGGCGGTGCTGCCGGTTTTGGCACTGTTTATTCTGCTGCAGCGAAGGATCGTGTCCGGGATTACGGCGGGCGCCATCAAACAATAACCGTTGGGGCGAACGGACCCTATTTTTTCAATTGACCTGAATATGGACTATAGGCGTATAATACTGGAAACCAAAACAGTGAGGTTTTGATGAAAAGAATGCTTGGAGCCGTTCTGTTCAGCGTCCTCTTTTTGGGCGCCTGTGGGGCTAAGAAGGACTATGTCGACAAGCAGGTGGCTGATGCCGAGGCGCGATCCAATGCCCGCATGGCCCAATTGTCGTCGCAGTCCGATTCGACAGCGGCCGAGGTGGTGCGGCTGGGGCAGTTGTCCCAGGAGCTTTCCCGCAAGACCGATCTTGCACTCAACCAGGCCAGTGGATTCGAGAATTACGAAATCGTCTGGCAGGGAGAGATCACCTTTGGATTTGACCGGTACGATCTGGATGGCGTGGCGCAGCAGATCCTTGATGACGCCGGCGCCAAATTGAACGCAACCAGTCACTCGATCATCGAGATCGCCGGGCACACCGACGCCACCGGCCCGTCCACGTATAACTACACGCTGGGGGAACGTCGGGCCAGCGCGGCCAAGAGGTACCTGGCTGACAGATATGGAGTGGGTCTGTATCGCATGTTCATCATCTCGTACGGCAAGGACAAACTGGTATCGTTGCCGGATCAGAGACAAGGGAACGCCAAAAATCGACGGGTAGTGCTGAAAGTTTGGGCGCCGAAGCAGATCGCGGCACAATAAATCAGGTCACTTGAATTCGAAGTTGAGCCCGGCGGTCTCGAAACGGGCCCTCACGGCAATCGTATCAGGATAGGCTGACGCAGTTTCAGAGAGGGTGAAAGGGTATATCCCTCCAAGCCCTCTCTTGCTGTTGCGATCGGTGTCGACGAATCCCGAGAGCATGTATTTGCCGGCGGGCAGGTCCAGTCGGAAAGTCCGATCCGTGCTCGTCTGCCTGTATTGCTGATTTGTGCCGACGCTGGCAAAGGTTAAGAAAACCGGACTAAGTCTGCGATCCGGCAGGTCGATTGTGAGTTCACCAGAGACGGTGCCCAGAGAATCCTCATTCAGAGTCGAGAACGTATATGTTTTGAGCGTGTCCCCCATCCGGTTGCCGGCCAGATCGACAATTTCGAATTCGGTGATGTCAAGCCGGTAGTTCGCTCCCGCGATCAATTCTTCGGGCAATAGTGTGAGGTGAAAGGGATCGTTCCAACGCCTGTGGACCGGTACGGGGTTGGCCTTCCCCTCCCAGAAGGCGAAAGTTTGTGGGGTGAATTTCATGGTGTCCAGAGGCTCAGAGAAAGTCATCGTGAGATCAAAATCACGTGTGAAAACTGCGGCGGCACCAGGCTGCACCCCCGTCACGGCGGGTGCCGCTTTATCGGGCAGGGCACGGACGACAAGGCTATCCCATACCAACGGCGGTTTTTGCAGATCGTATTGAAGTTCGACCCGGTAGGTGGAATCCGGCAGATTGGCGCAATATGCGGTGAGTTGAGCCGATTCTTTAAGCTCGGATTCAAGGATCCCCTGGGCCGCATAAACAGCCAGTGTATCGTTGAGGGTTTTGAACTGCAGGCCGGAGGGAGCAAGTTTGAGGTCGGACATGGGGATACTCCGCGATAGACGGAGCCGGATCAGCCGGTCAGTCGTCGCAGTCGCTGAGATAATCTCCGGTTTGGTCGTATCCCATGATGTCAGGCTAAGGGACAGATCCGGGTAGTTTCGTTCTTCCAATTGGATACGACGGTCCGGCATGGCGAACATCTCCGAGACGGGTCGGAACCGTCCATTGTTGTCCTTGTCGACGAAGGCGATCAGTCGGAATTCCCGTTTCGGCAAATACCCAAGTGAGAAAGCGCCTTTCGAATTGGTGGCGGTCATGTATGCGGGATGAAGTGAGTCGATCACCGAAGAATCAGTTGCGGTATCGAGAGGGTATAGCGCCACGCTGACACCGGACTTTGGCTTGTTGTCGAGATAGACGACTCCGGATATAGCGCCGGAGTCGAGCGTCTCGCCGGTAGAGAACGCAAGGGCGATGGCGCTGTCCAGCTTGTTCCCCCGCAGGTCCATGACAGCTGAGCCGAGTGAGACAATATATGTTTGGTTCGCCGAGAGAGAATCCTCGAACAGCACTTCGACTCGGTCGGCGTGCCATTTCACTTTTGGTTCTTTACCCGGTCGGGGAGATACGAACACGGCCGTACCAATGGCAGGTTTCTGAACTTTCTCGGAGAACAACAGCGTGACAGTGATGATGCGCGGGACATTGAGTGCCCCATTCGCCGGCGATGAACTCAGAAGCGATGGGCCGGCTTTGTCTGCTTCTCCGCCCGGCGGCGGCTGGACCTCGGCGCATGCGAGCAGCATTGCCGCTACCACTGCAAACGACAACCGGAGCCCGGAGCACAAACTCACTTCGCGAGTTTCTCCTTGATGGCGTCATTCGTCGGGGTCAGGTCGAGCGCCTTGCGCCACCATTTGTGGGCCGTGGCCCGGTCCCCTCTGGCGTTGTAGGTATCGCCGACATGCTCGAAAACGACGGCGTCTTCGGTGCTCTCGGCTGCGCGAGTGAGGTATTCGAGTGCCTTGTCGAAATCACCGAGGCGGTAATAGACCCACCCATAACTGTCGAGAAAAGCGCCGTTCGTGGAGTCAATGGCGAGTGCACGACCAATGAGTTCCCTGGCGTAATCGAGCCTTTGATTTCGGTCGGCGAGCATGTAGCCGAGATAATTCAGGGCCTGACTATGGTCCGGGGCCTTGGAGATAAGTTTTTCGAACACGGCCACGGAGCTGTCGAACTGTCCGTATCGCTCGTACGCGGCGCCGAGCGCGAAGAAAACACGAACGGCGTTGTTTTCATCGCGCATGTGGTTCAATCCTGCCTGATAGGTAGCGATCTCGTGGTTGGTATCGTTGAGCTGCCGATACGCGAATCCGAGGTTTAGCCAGCTTTCCGAAAGCGTGTCGGCCAGGTCAGTCAGGGTAGTGAATTCACTTTTGGCGCGTGTGTAGTCGTGCTCTCTGAGCGCTATGGTGCCGAGGTAGTAGTGGTTGCTGGCGTTGCGTTCGCCGCCTGAAACGAGATATGAGAAGAGGGAATCCGATTCCTTGAGCGAGTCCAGTCCGAAATAGATAACGGCAAGGCGTCGTACGCCCACTCGATCAAGCGGCGCCAATTCGACAACCTTCTGTGCGTAGGGCAAAGCCAGCCGGAGCGAGTCCATGCTCAGATAAAGCGAAATCAGTTGACGATTGAGGAGTACATTGTCGCCGTCGACGCGAAGTCCCGCCAGGTAGTACGACGCGGCTGAATCCGTGCGGTGCATGAGATCGTAAATGTCTCCCAGCCCGGCATAGGCCAAAACGTTGGCAGCGCTGCGGTCAAGCTCCAACGATCTCTGAAACGCCTCTTTGGCGCCATCGAGGTTTCCTCGCTGTGCCCGCAGCTTCCCAAGTTCGTTCCACAACCTGCTGTTGGCTTCAGGCGAGCGTTGCGCCAGCAATTCCATCGCCCACATCATCGAATCGGGATCATTCCGCTGCTGGTACGAGTTGGCGAGGTATCCGAGAGCGGTGGCATTGGCTGAGTCGAGTTGGAGGAGCTTCAGGTAGGTGCTGCGGGCAGCGTTATCGTCCCCCATGGCGCGATAGCACGCGGCGCTGAGAAGGTACACGTTGACCGTGCGCGGCACCAGGCGCGACAGTGCTTCCAGCGCCAGTGTCGGCTGCTGCATGCCGTAATATGTTTCAGCCAGTGCAAAGCCGATCTCGTAGGAATCCGGATAATACTGCAGCGCTCGAAGGAAACTCCGCGATGCCTGCACCGGGTCCCCCATGCCTTCAAGCAGCAGACCATCGATATAATAGTCGTAGGCTCGCGGGTCCATCATGTCGTGAGGCAGCCGCAAGGGCAAAGCGACGGGGGGTCTCCGGAAGTGGCCCGAATCGGGTTTTGCATCGCCGGCGATGACCCTGACCGACGCAATGGGCACGAGAATCAGAACGGCAAAAAGCGCCACACGGTGGAGTGTTTGAACGGGCCGATACTTTTGACATCGACTGGGCGACATAAATTGATACTTCCGCATCGCGATATAAGCTCTTGCTGGGGAGAATGTTACGGTCAGTCCCTGACTATTTTCAGGAACCGCCTCTTCCCTGCCTTTATTATAACCGAATCGGACCGGCCGAGTTCAGTGGCCAGCAGTAACTCGTGATTTGGATCGGTGATCCGCTGATCGGCCACACTGACACCACCCCCTTCGATGAGACGTCTCCCCTCGCTGTTCGTCTTGGTTAGTCCGGTCTTAGTCAGCAGGTGGACCAGTAGAAGTCGGTCCCCGTCGAGACCCATAGATGCCAACTGACTTTGCGACACTTGCTGGATATCATCGGGAAGCTGCTTTTGAGAGAACACGCGTTCAAACTCTTCGCGGGCCTTCCTACCCGCTCCCGGCGGGTGATACATATCGACAAGAGTCTCGCCGAGTTCCTTCTTGATAGTCATCGGGTTGACATCGGTGCGACCGAGTTGCGCCTTGATCTCGGCGAGCCGGTCATCGGAAACCTCGGTCACCAGCAGGAAATAGTCGTAGATGAGACTGTCGGGAATTGACATGACTTTGCCGAATATCTCCTTCGGTGATTCATCGACTCCGATATAGTTCCCCAGCGATTTGGACATCCTGCGCTCGCCGTCGAGCCCAAGGAGAACGGGCAGCGTGAGAATGCACTGGGGCGCGACGCCGTACGCTTCCTGTATGGCTCGCCCGCACAGGAGATTGAACTTCTGTTCAGTGGCCCCCAGCTCCACATCGGCTTTGATCGCCACCGAATCATACGCCTGCATGAGCGGATAGAACAGTTCGTGCAGAGATATGGGGACATTGGCCTTGAACCGTTTGGTGAAGTCGTCACGTTCGAGCAACCGAGCAACCGTGTAATGCGTGGCCAAGTGCATGACGTCCAAAAACTCCATTTTCTTAAACCAGTCGCCGTTGAACCGGATTTCGGTTCGGGAGCGGTCCAGTATCTTGAAGAACTGCGCTTCATATGTCTCGGCGTTTTTCATGATTTCGTCGTACGTTAGTTGCGGGCGGGTGGCCGATCGACCGGACGGATCCCCGACCATGGCGGTGTAATCGCCGACAATCAACACGATCTGGTGCCCAAGGTCCTGGAACTGCTTAAGCTTTCGGATCCCGATGGTGTGGCCGAGGTGAATGTCGGGGGCAGTTGGATCAAACCCCTGTTTGACCCGAAGGGGGCGGTTCTCACTAATGGAGGTCGCGAGTTTGGCGCGAAACTCGTCCTCGGGCAGAAGGTCGACGGCGCCACGAGCGATGAGTTTCCACTGGCGTTCCAGTTCACGACGAATGCCCGGATCGATGTTGTCCACGGTCTGGCGGTTCTCCTCAATTCAACTTTGGGTTCTCTATCGGCATATAATAGCCGATGTTGATTGATAGCGAAAGTGCCGAGAAAAAGCAATCCCGGAAAGCGGCGCCTGCTTTTTCCTTGACTATGATGTACAAGGGTCGGTAAATAGAAATCATGGCATGGTTCAATACGGACAATCAACCGCTCTCCAAGGATGGTCGGAGATGGCGGACCTCACTGGTCACGCTGATCGGGTTGATCGCCATCCTGGTGGTTCTCATCGGCGTGCGAACGTACCGGGTCTATCAGTCCGAGCTGCCGTCTTTTGAGCAACTCCATAATATCGAACCGAGTCTGGCCACGCGGGTGTATGACCGCAACGGCGTTCTCCTGAAGGAGTTCTACAGCGAAAACCGGGCATTGACGCCATTCAGTGAGATCCCGCGCCCGCTTATCGACATGCTGATGGCGACTGAGGACCAGGAGTTCTACAGCCACTGGGGAATCAACTTCCGTCGGGCATTGATCGTAGCCGCAACAAATCTTCTGCATCTTGAGCTTAAGGCGGGCGCCTCGACCATCACCCAGCAGTTGTCGCGTATGCTGTTTCTGACACAGAAGAAGACATTCGAGCGAAAGATCAAGGAAGCGCTGACCGCCATCAAACTGGAGCGCACGTATTCCAAGGATGAGATACTCGAAATGTATCTCAACCAGTATTACTTCAGCCGTGGCGCTTACGGTATAGCGGCGGCATCTCACCTGTTTTTCAACAAGCGACCGCGTGAACTGAGTCTCGACGAGTGCGCCATTCTGATCGGCATGTTGAAGGGGCCTAATATCAATTCACCGGTCAATAATCCCGAAAAGGCTTTCAAGGCCCGCAACCGAGTTCTGTATAGTTATTACGAGTGGGGTGGTATCAGCGAACCGCAGTATGATTCCTTGAAGGAACTCGCTGTCAGAGTGACGCCGCCATCGGAGCGCGAGGGGATCGCTCCCTATTTTACGGAGTGGATCCGGCAGCATCTGCTCGAGAAGTACGGCGAGTCGGTTCTGTACTCGGGGGGTCTCCGAGTCTACACCTCACTTGATGCGAGTCTCCAGCGGGTCGCCGAAGAGGCAGTGAACCGGAAAATTGATTCCCTGCGGTCCCAAACGATCAAACAACACGGCTCCCGTAGTCCCGATTACACGTATTACCTGCCGGACACTCTGGACAGTTTTGGGCGTCCCATTCGGGTCTCCAAGCTGGTTCAAGGCGCGTTCGTGGCGATAGACAATGCAACAGGTGACGTGTTGTCGATGGTGGGGGGGCGCTCGTTTGAGGAGTCCGAGTTCAACCGGGCTGTGCAGGCGCTCCGTCAGCCGGGATCATCGTTCAAGCCGTTCGTGTACACGGCCTGTATCGACAACGGTTACAAGACAACGGACATTGTCGACGACAACCCCCTGGTTCTGGATATTCCCGGCTCCAAGCAATGGCGGCCGCACAATTTCGACGATCAGTTCCTTGGTCCGATAACGATCAGGGACGCGTTGCGGCTATCGCGAAATCTGGCCACCATACGGTTGTTGTTGAAGGTGACGCCTGACCAGGCGATCTTCTATGCGCGCAAAATGGGGATAACGACGCCGCTACCCGCGGTGCCGTCGCTTGCCATCGGGGTCGGCGAAGTACGTCTTGTTGAATTGGTTTCCGCGCTCTCGACCTTCCCGGACAAAGGAATACATATTCCTTACCGGTCGATCCACAGGATCGTGGATCGATACGGCAAGGTCCTTGAGGACAATTCGGCAGTGCGAAAAGAAGAGGTGCTGTCGGCGCAGACGGCATTCCTGATGGTTGACATCATGCGGTCCGTGGTGGATGCCGGTACCGGCCAGCGGGCGCGATGGATGGGGTTCACGCGACCGGCCGGCGGCAAGACCGGAACCTCGGACAATTTCTGCGACAACTGGTTTGTCGGCTACACGCCCCAGATCACGGCGGGCGTGTGGGTCGGGTTCGACGACAAGACATCTCTCGGTGGCGGCGAGGATGGCGCTCGCAACGCCGTGCCGGTCTGGACAGAATATATGCTCAAGGCGCACGACTCGCTGCCGGTGGAAGATTTCGAAGAACCGGAGGGGATTGTCCATCTCGATGTATGCACGGAGTCCGGTGAGTTGGCTACCGATCGCTGTCGAAACGTGCGCACCGATGTGTTCGCCGAGGGTAACCAGCCGACAGTCGCCTGTCATCTTCATCCGTCGCGAGGCATGTACCGTCTTTCGGATCGCTACCGGCGGGCACGTCAGGCCGACAGCCTGAACGAGCGCGGCCACTTCTAAACTCTGTGCCCCCCCTCAGTCTGCGACCCAATTTGACCGTCCAGGTGCGGGGAGCACTGCGCATTCCGATCCGCCAACATTCGCAAGACCATTCAAGTCCTGAGCGAGTGCTGGTGCACTTGACACCTGGTCTGACACCGGTTATGTTCTCGGCCGCAGTTCTCTTTTTGTCGCCGGAGTGGTGAAATTGGTAGACGCAGGGGACTCAAAATCCCCCGGTAGCAATACCATGTCGGTTCGATTCCGACCTCCGGCATACAATTCTCCTCGCACGTCTTCCGGTATCCCGTTCCTGTGGTGTGTGCTTGCTGTCCATGCGTCTTGCACCGAACAGAACCCGGGCGTATATTGACATAACCAGATTTGGCGAATAAGACACGGAAGACGCCGTATGCCCAGACAACAGGGTCCATCAGTCCTTCTGACATATCCCTCCATGTTTTACTATCCGGAGTCGATGCATAGCGATGAGGTGAAAGCATCGCAACTGGTGCTGGCATCATATCTGGCGCAGTTCTTCCCCGTCGAATATATGGATCTCGAAGTCAGCATCGGTCGCCCGACCAGCGCCGTACAGATCAAGCGGTTCGAGCGGCGTGTTCATGAGATTCTCCAGCGAGATTTTGATGTCCTCGCGATCTCATGCTGGACGAGTTTATGCTATAAAGCTGCGATGTCTGTGGCTCGCATCGCGCGAGAGTTGCATCCCGACCGCTTAATCGTGGTCGGCGGATATCATCCGACTGCTCGACCGGATGATTTCGTGACAGCCGACAATCTGTTTGACTACGTGGTGCGCGGCGAAGGGGAACTGGCGCTGCGTGATATCGTGCAATCGTTCTCCACACAGGGACGCCCAGCGGCAACAACGACGGTCATCGGTCCGACCGTGTACCCCGAACAGTTCCCTGCCGTCGACTGGGACATTATCGACGGTTTGATGAAAACCGAAGTCCCCGGGCAGATGAACACACTCACTATTTACCTTTCGCGCGGCTGTCCTTTCGAATGCTCCTTCTGTATGGAGAGCCTCAAAGATCATTGCTGGCGCCCGCTCTCCCCTTCAGTTGCAGTCACACAGATTCGAGAGGTTATCAGGCGCTATAATCCGGCAGCAGTCGGCCTGGGTGATGCCTGTTTTGGAGTTCGACCGGAATGGCGCAAAGAATTTCTCAGTCGCCTTGCCGATCTGCATCCGACATGTTACATCCTCTTTGAAACCCGTCCTGAGTTTCTGGACCACGACGACATTGAGGTGCTGTCGGGACTGAAAGCCGAAGTGCAGTTTGGTGTTGAGAGTTGTTCTCCGATGATGCTACGAATCATGAACAAGAGCAAGCAACCGGAGAAGTTTCTCGATAAGTTCCGCCAGGTGAGTCACCTCCTGTCGGAGCGTGAGGTGGTGCACGGAGCCAATTTGATCTTCAACCATCCCGGCGAGACACAGCGGACTCTGGAGGAAACGTTTGACTTCGTGGATGCCGAACTTGACCGCGGGCCATCATCGCTGATCTGGACATGTCATGGTTACATGCATTTTCCGGGGAGTGCAGTCGACCGTGAGCAGGCATATTTCCAAAAGGAGTGCGGTACTCAGTTCCTCTGCGGAGACTGGTGGTACAAAGATGAAGATCCGTTCGTCAGCAGCCGCCAGGTCATTCCCTCGAGTGATTTGTCCGGGGAGCGGGTCAGCTTGTGGCGAGAGATGTTCCAGGAGCGTGATGCCCGACTTCGCGACGCGCTCATTCCAGAGGCGTTTCGGATGGCGGCCGCTACATTATATTCGAACTGGATGAATGACCCCAGATACACTGCTCCCCAGGTCGCATCGTTTTCGAACCCGGTCGGGTCGGAAAACATTACTGGGTTCCCCTCGGCATAGCTGTACGGCGAGGCGCAGGAGAGGATCGGGTCAGGTGCCAGGAACCGGCCGATATCTCTATCGTAATATCTCGGCCCAAAGTCGAGCTGTCGCGTCTTATCTAACTCCTTGCCAATGAACCGACGATTTGGCACGTTCAACTCAGTGAGCGAGTAGTGCCCACCATATGGATAATACTCTCAGAATTCAGTGGACATTTCCACGAATCCAAATTCAGCTCATGCGACGTGATTAACTCAACGAATGGTCAGTGTTTCCGAGTGCGCTATGCAACTTCAGCACATTGAAACAGTCATTCGAAAAAGCGTCTGTTGTCAGGCCCGGCCAGAGTTTGATCATAGTGAACTATTGTCTATTCGCTGTCCTCGCTTCTTTGACTGTCGACTTCTCGTCGAAAACTCGTGTCGTCAGGTGGCCATGCGACACGAACCTTGACTTTGGGATGGGCGCGACGGTATTCTCTCAGAGCATCCATGAACCGGGTGCTGTAAGAGAGTTTGGTGTCACCATTCGGATATACAACAACGCTCAGTGAAATCCCTTGCAGTGTGTCCAAGAACATGAACGCGGCTATATTTCTGTCTTTCCCCTCCATCTGCTTAACGGGTTCCGGCAGAAGGCACGGATCGTAGCCAATCTCTCGCGCCGTCCGTGGATCCCGAACTTCATCCATGGCAATCTGGAACACTAATTCGTCCGATAACGGTTCTCTTTGACAGCATGCCGTCAAGCACAGTAGACATAAGCATCCAAAGGTGAAGTGTTGTCCCTTGCTCATCATCGTCCCCCGTTCCAATTCACCGAGCGCCCTCCGTCAAAAGTCACCCGATAAGGAGTTCCTGGGGTATTACGACCTACCGTCGTCAATTGCTCCCAAGGGAAGCCACGTGATGCCGCATTGAAATCATAGTAATTGTCCCTCGCGGTAATGGTACCCTCGAAAGAAACAGACGTTTCGTCGACTGTGAGAGTTCCATCCAGTTCTAACCTCACATCTCCAAATGCAAGATATGTATCGTAGTCACCATGGCCCTTTGGGCTGAATCCCATTTCCGCATGGAACGCATACACTCCGTTATCGTAATTCGAGGCTGCTTCTTTAAATGCCTCGAAGTCTGTTGGTTCGACGTTGCCCGCGCCGAGCTGTTTGAATGGGACCGACAGGTCTTTTCCTCCACCTACTAAGTAATGTAAGAACGCTTGCACGGCACTGATGCGCGACTCTGCACTCTTGAGAGGTTTGAATCCCATAGCTTCATCTGTTACGGACGCATAAACTGCACCGTAGTATCGAGCCTTGTCGATTGTCTGTCTTGGAACATGTCCGACGTCCCAACCGCCGATTTCTAACCATGCGTCTGTCAGTTCGCCGTCCTCATACTTGCTGTACAAATAGCCCATCGATTGGCCACAATCGTTCACGTTGACAGAAGACAAATCATCAGTGGCGTAATGAGGAATTCCAGACCGTATTTCAGTTGCCATGTAGATTTGCTCCAATTCCGCTTGAAAGGCTAAGTCCTCCTCAATTCCACCTCCAAGCGGACTGTCATAGATCGAATAGCGCCACCAGGCTTTCTTCTCGTATTCCGCTGCCCAGGCAGCATCGTATTCGAACCCGGTCGGGTCGGAAAACATTACTGGGTTCCCCTCGGCATAGCTGTACGGCGACGCACTGGACAGAATCGGGTCCGGTGCCAGGAACCGGCCGATATCTCTATCGTAGTATCTCGGCTCAAAGTCAAGCTGCCGCGTCTTGTCCAATTCCTTGCCAATAAACCGCCGGTTCGGCACGTTCGACCCTGTCAGGGAGTAGAATCCGCCTTACGGGTAATACTCCCACATCGCACAAGCCGGTATCCCGGTCGTTTGTTCATAACTTGGCACTGTCGGCGGAACCTTGTTTGACGAAGTAGTACTCATCGTCGTACATTTCGAGAGCAATTATGACCTTGCCGCTGTACTTGCCACATTGAAATCTCATCGAAAAACCAGGACCAACTTCATGACCGTACTGCATAGGCCGTCTGTATCGAAAGGTAGGCACGGCGAACCGGCACGCACCTCCCGTGTCCAGTTCAAACCTCCAATTTCCTGAGTCGTAGTACTTTGTGCCTTCGTGACTAAACTCGTGCATATACGAACCATCTGTATCTATGTATAACCACTGGTAAGGTGGCTTATTCGTCACAAATGTACCAACAATCTCATGTTGTTCGACTGGGCTGACCTGTGGACCGGGGGCGATGTTGCATGCCAATGCCATGACTACAACAACACAGCAGCTATTGATCAGCCATCTCACCGAAATATTGGTTCTGTCCATTTGAAGTGTTCCCTTATTGTTCCACCGGGAGTCGGGATCCCGGTCATTCGATTATAACTCGGTAGAGATGGTATCCCAATGAGAGTGTTGTAGCGGGTAAATGATGTCATACTGGTTTCATTGTAGACGTCGAACTCAAGCGAATTGCCATCATCCGTTGGGGTTATCGTAACAGAATAACTTCCCACGAAATGCCACGTTAGGTTCTGCATCGCAGTAGCCTCAAGAAACTCGTCACCTTCAAATTGAAGGCCGTCAAAATCGCCTGGGATATATTCTCTCTTCAGCAATGTGGTACCTTTCGGGATCGAAATGCCGTCACCAAACTCGTCATAGTATTCCTTGCGCGCGTTTCGGACTCCCTTTGTGGTTTGTATCTGTCGCGTGTTGGGTGACTTCTCATTGAAATGCCATTCCGAAGGTCCTACTCCAGTGACCCACGATGAGGTCATCCCCATAACCGTAACATGAATTGTCGCCACATCCAACAGAAATTGAGACGCTTCCGCGATCAACTTACCTCCGCTAAAAACTGCTATGCGAGTAATATCGAGTATCTCCCCTGTTTCATGGTCTTTCGTGCCTTCGACTCGCACATCAAATTCTACGTCACCAGAGAAATTCACATTCTCAGAGGATATATCGTTTGTTCCATAGATCGGAATTCCAGACCGTATCTCGGCTGCTAAATACGTTTGTTCCAATTGCGCCTCAAAGGCTAAGTCCTCCTCAATTGAACTTCTAGGCGGACTGTCATAGATCGAATAGCGCCACCAGGCTTTCTTTTCGTATTCCGCTGCCCAGGCAGCATCGTATTCGAACCCGGTCGGGTCGGAAAACATTACTGGGTTCCCCTCGGCATAGCTGTACGGCGACGCACTGGACAGAATCGGGTCCGGTGCCAGGAACCGGCCGATATCCTTGTCGTAGTATCTCGGCCCGAAGTCGAGCTGTCGCGTCTTATCCAACTCCTTGCCAATAAACCGCCGGTTCGGCACGTTCGACCCGGTCAGCGAGTAATGCCCACCATACGGATAATACTCCAACAGGGAAGTTCCCGGATTCCCAGTAGCCTGCACGACCGATCTCACTGTTCCAAGGTAATCGGTCACCAGCACGTCCAGTGAGTCCACGGCCAGTGTGTAGTCACGCCTGGCGAGATGACGTCCCAGACCATAGATGTTCACCTGACTCACAGAGACAGGATTGTCCAGTTCAACCACGACCTGCCCGCCGGACCAGATGTAATATCGAACTTCCTCGCGGTTTTGCCAATACCCACCTCCGCCAGGGCCGCTGAGACTTTCCACCTGGCTGTCACCGATCGAAAGAGCGGACTCGCCGCCCGGCACCAGCCCCTCAATCCCACCACCGCCTGTATCCGGGGGGATATACACCTGATACCGGTAAATCTGCTTCACTTTCTCGCCACTGGAATTATACAGATTTATCACCGAATCCGGTCCGTCGCCGCCGGAGTAGGACGGAAGCTCGAACAGAACGGTCGTCAGGAGGTTGCGATGATCGTATCGGTACTGGGTCCGACGGTTCCAGTTAATTTGATCCCAGGCTGCGTATTTTGTCACAGAGGTCACACGTCCCCGGGCGTCGTATTGGTTCACCAGGAATGAATCATAATACACGGATCCGTGGTAGTATTTGATCTCCGCGTCCTGGTTCTTCCCTTGACTCAGAAGGTACCGCACCGAATCAACTCCAACAGCCGTCCTCTTAGAGAAGTTGTTGCTGACGTCGTAGTCATAACCCAAACTGCGATCGGGTGCAGCGCCATTCGGGTCCTGCAAATCGGCCCCGACCAATCGGCCACGGTAATCGTGGGTGTAGTCCCGAACGATCCCGTAGGTAGTTGGAGCACCGGTCGTGTCGATGTCTGTCTCGGTGTCCAGACGCCCGAACGAGTCGAACTGATAGGATCGGCAGAACATGCGCCCCCATGAGGTCCAGTTGCGCACTTCATTCGCCCTGCCCAGATCGTCATAGCTGTAACGGGTTTTCAGGCTATTCTTGAAGTCAATGCTCTTGACCGCGCCCCATGGCTCGTACAGAATCTTGCCCGTGTCGATGATGTCCGAGACCCCCTTCAATTGGCCGGTTTGGTAATAAGAATAGTCTGTATAGGTTCCGTTGGGATAGGTGACCCGCTTGAGGGCATCGTTGGCATAGTAGGTAAAGCTCAGCTTCTTGGAGGCAGACAAACCCTTCACCCAAGTGGTTTTCAGGCCGATACGACCACGAGCATCGTAATAGAGGTAGGTGTAGCCGGAAGAATCGACCACTTCGGTCATGCGTCCCTTGCAGTACCCAAGACCTCCCGTAGTATCGGCGGCGATGCTTGGAGTCGAATAGGAGTCGTACCTATAAGTCGCCCACACGGTCTTGGGGTCAGAAGCCCCGGGGTAACCGCGATCGTTCACCCTTGTTGTGTCGGGATTGCTCAAAGTGCCCTCTTCCAACAACCGGTTGTCGCTGTCATACTTGAAATAAGTACACGTCGTTTCGATGTTGCGCCTGACAAATCGAATCCTGCCACCCTTGTTGTACCAGGTTTGCGTCGTGCCGACATCCGGATCAGATTTCAGAATCTGCCGAGCCCAGTGGTCGTAGGTATAGGTGCGCGTGAGACCCTTGAAATCCGTAGCCGCCAGGACATTCCCAAACGGGTCATAGACCGCAGTAGAAGTGTCGATCGCCACGAACCCGGTGCCCACTGTACTGTCTCCGAGGTAGCTGTACACACTGTTTCCGAAGAAGTCGGTTATTACCCGCGTCTTCTGCCCGCGAGTGTTCCGGCGATCGGTCGTGAAGTAATCAACGAAATTGATCGAATCCCAAAGACCAGTTGGGTACGATGCCTTATATCGTCGAAATCGCACGTCGTACGCAAAATCCGTCCAGACTGCGGTATCCGTTTGCAATCGGGCGCGGCTCGTCCTCGTCAGATCACCCCGTGAATTGTACACGACGGAATCCACGATGGAGAGTGTATCGTTCACGCGAAGTACGCTTTTCCTCGGGCGCAAGTACTGGTCCGCCAACGTCATCGACGTGATGGTGTCGGTACTGTCAATCCTCGTCCACAGCGTTATCGTATCCTTGAGGCCGTAGAGCTTCATTGTTGAAAAGGAACTCTCAAGTGGAAGGCGGACGACCGAATCTCTGCCGATGTGATCGTAGAAGTAGTGAGTAGCGGCCCCGTTCAGATCGGTCACCGACTGCAATAGTCCATTGGAGAAGTATTCGCGTGTCTCCACTGCTGGGTGACTGGCATCCACCAGCGAGGAATCTACGGTCTTCCAGAGAAAGCCATTGCTGTCATATTCATAGTACAGGGTATCATCGGTCGGACTGATCACGGCCGACAACAGCCCCAGAGGATTGTCGTATCGGTACTTAGTCGTCAATCGCTCGTTTGGCGATGCAGCCGTGTACGTGGTGATTTCACTCACCTGGTAGTGCTTGGTCGGGTCATTCACGTACTCCGTGTATACGGCAAAGACGCTGTCTCGGTTCTTTACCGTGTGCTTGGTGCGCTTGGTGAGCGTGAGATTCCATGCAGGAATGTACTCCCACTCTTCAACGCTGTCCTTGACAAACGGAATTGTATCCACATTGTCCGGCAAGCAGCTATCGCATGGTTGGCACGGCAGTTTCCATGGACAGAGGTAGTAGTACGGTAACCAAGTGCTTTCCCAGTCGGGACCGAAAAGTTGTATGGACCTCGGCGCAGTTATGGACAACAGCTGCACATTGGGGTGCAGGGAATCGTTGAGGATCAATGTCGATCTGAGGTTCTTTTCAGAAGTTGGAACCATCGGATAGAGGAACTCACGCTTGTAATAGCCGACTCCCTCGTGTGCAAACGCAACAAGCGATGCAAAAACGGCCGTCGTATCGACGGTAAAGCTTGAATCAATGATCGAGTTATACGTCGCACTATCCCACTCATAGAACCAGGTCGAGTCGTCGAGTCTTCCAATGCGTGAAGCCGGAGAGAAACCACGAGTATCATAGAAACTGGTTCCGAAATCGTAACCTGTGCAGATCGTATCCTTACCGAGAATAGACTGCCGCTGAAACAGGGCGCTTGGCAACATACCCGCGGCTTCTTGTCGTGAACCACGGTTGGCGGCCCACTCACGGTTATCCTCATAAAAGAAGAAGTACTCTCTTATTCCACCATCGGGATAGAAAACTGTCGTCCTGGAAGCGACGTTCGGAATCGCTGCACCGTCGTCATTGAGATTGTCGAGAATGCTGCGATATTGAAATTCCACGGTCCCTTCGTCAGAATACCTGTGCCACACTGCTTGGTGTCCCCGGTAGTGGAACCCCATTTCCGTGTCCCATCCTCCACCATTGGGGTCTAAGTAGATTGCGCGATTGATGCGCCTGTAGTCATACGTAGCGACAGCTCCTGCGATACCTGTGTACTTATTCAAGAGGTACAGGGCGCCAAACGTATCGAGGCATTGGGTATAGAGGCTGTCCCAATCAGGTCAGGTTTGGTAGAAGTACGCCTTGGAATAGTCAAACGACTCCTGATCTCCACTTGCAAAAGTCACAGATCGTAGATTGCAGCTCTTGGAACCTGCGGGGTAGAATCCATACCGCACCCGAATCGTGTCTCCCGATGCACTCAAATAATTCAGCTGCCGTAAGCGGTACGTGGTATCAGGCGGTGGCGTTCCGACCGGCAGAACTGTAGAACCGCTCACAGTACCGTATCTGAACAGTACCTCCAATCCAATGGGGCTGATCACCCTGTCAATCCATGCGGTTGTGCCAAGGTATTGAACGCGGAGCGTATCCCCGAAACGGTTTGCAATCTTGGTAAGAAGCTTTCTCTGCCCAACAATGTGATCGAAGATCCACTTGGTGCCGTCCGTCAAGAGGAGAGTGTCGGGCAGGGAACTGCTCGGACCATGCCCCGTGAAGAGAGCAAGTGAACGTGTCTTCTTTCGGTAATCCGTGTTGGTCAGTGAATCAAGATTCTTGATGAATGACTCTCTCGAACCGTCCCCGTGAACCAAGAAGTCCGTGAAACGGTGGTACACCGGGTTTCGCCGGTCATCGTGGATCAGATACGGGTAGCCGATGGTCCAACCCTGACCCAAGTACGCGAATCGGTCTGGGTTCGACAACTTAACGTAATCACTGTATTGCCCAGCGTCGGTGTAAGCAGAGTCTCGGTAGATGCTGGTTGAGTAATGACGAGCTATGACGACATCCAGGCCTCGCCTGCCTGGCAGGGTGACATCTACATGGTCAATGGTCAACTCACCGTTGTAGTAATTGATGTTGTCGCCCAGGCGACAGGGGTAACTCGTCTCAGAGGCGGCAGAAAGAGGTCCCGGCGTGGCCAGGATGCCGAGCGTAATCGACAGAGCGCCAGCCACGAATGCGAACGCGCGTGTTTTGTTACCCATGACTCCCTCCAAGAAGTCTGACGTTTATGAAATATTTACCTCACCACTTATACTAAGGACGAAGCTGCCCAGCACGTTGTCAAGCTAAAACATCGTTAGGTTTGTCCGTGCTGGCGTTTGGGTAAGGTCTATCTGTACCGGCTGGAGGGTTCTGCCAGACGAAGAAGATGATGCTGTTGAAGTAGCGACACGCTACGTAGTAGCGTCGAATGATTCGGTGACTTGCAGTCGTGTGCGGGCCGGCACTGAAACGGCCGGCTCGCCGCGACTCTTCTTCGACCACTTCACGCGGAAGCGGCACGGTCAGGTATCATTGGGGGGCAATCACGCGCGGGGCGTTGTTTAGTGCGTGGCTACTGGCACCTTCCGGTTGACCACGACCGCCTGATGCTCAAACCTTCGACCTACGAAAAAGAACGCCACACCTACGGCCGCAATAAGGAGTGTCATCACGGCGAAATAACTTCCCGGAGTCATTTGCGTGTAAAGGCGCGCAAAAAGGCCAGCCAGAAGATTGCCGAGGAACGTCACGAACAACCAGATACCAGTGATCATCGATTTCATCTGCGCCGGCGCTTCCTCGAAGGCCATCTGCAACCCGATAACAGAGATGCACAGTTCCCCCATCGTGACCAGCACGTATGCGCCTGCCTCCCACAGGATCGATATCCTCGATGAGGCCGCATAGTACCCGGCCACAGTCATCACCGCCATGCACGCGGTCACCAATACGAAGCCGATCATCATCTTCCTGGGCGAGGAGAGTTTGGCGCCATTCCTTTCGTCGAGGCGGGTCCACAACCAGGCGAACAGTGGAGTCATTACGACGATGAGTATGGGATTCAGCCCTTGAATGGCATCCGGCGCAATGCGTCCAAATGGCGTGTCAAGGCTCAGATAATCGCGTGCGAACAGAGTCCAGGTGGAGTATGACTGATCGAAGATCGACCAGAAGAACACAATGAGAACGAACAGGCCGGACAACCGCAACAACGTGGTGCGCTCGTCATAACGCTGTTCGGGAGTCTTTGGGATTCGGGCGGCCGCTCGAACATCCTCTTTGGGGTAGTATTTCTTGCCGATGTAGAATATCCCCAATGACACGACCATAAGAATTGTCGGTGCCATGAACGCGGCCGCGTAACCGTAATGGTTGCGAATGAATGGAAGGGTGGTCATCGTGGACGCCGCACCGATGTTTATGGCCATGTAGAACCAGGAAAAGGCGCGGGACATCAGATGTTCCTTCCCCTCCTTCTGGTACATCAGGCCCATGAGGGTGCTTATGTTGGGCTTGATGGAACCGGACCCACCGGCCAACAGGGCCAGGGCGGTGAACAACCCAACCTCAGTGGTGAATGTGCCGAGGACAATATGGCCGAAGATATACGGGATGGCGAAATAGATGATGGTACGGAATTTCCCGAGCCAGCGGTCGGCGACGTAGCCCCCTGCAATCGGCAGGATATAGCACGAGGCAGTGAAGAACGAGGCGACAGTCGCGCTGTTGGCATCAGTGAAGCCCAGCTTGTCGACCATATAGAGCACGAGGAGCCCTTTCATTCCGTAGAAGCTGGCGCGTTCGGCAAGCTCGCCCCAGAAGATAAACCAGAACCCGCGTGGGTGTTTGTTGTGATCGGTCCGCATTCGGTCGTCCTCCTCAGGTGTGCATATATGGTATCGATCTCGCCTCGGCAGGCTGTGACTCCCAATAATACGACATAACCAGTGCTTCGTGCAACCTGAATAGCGGGGTCGGCCAGACCGCATTTGCGAGCGAACGATTCTTATTGACAACAGCAGTCCATTTTTGTAGGATGGGGTGCAGACATCATTGACAGTCATCAAACGGCGGCGTGTGGCGTGACCGGCTGAACCGGTGCACTCGTTCAATGTCGCTGCAATCAGGGCAGCTAGCACAAGCACAATACTCGGCTGACCGAGTAATACTTCGAATCAGACAGGGGCAGTTGCATAAAGGAGGCGATCTATGAAAGTGAAAGACTATCTGGACGGCGATGTGGTGACTATCGAGCTCAGTGGCAGAATACTCCCGTGCGACGAGCTGACATCGTTTCACGGCCGCATTCATTACTACCTCAACTTGAACAAGAAGCGGTACGTGATCGACCTGAAGGGTGTAGATTGGATGAGCTCGGCCGGTCTTGGCGCGTTGATAACGGCGTATACATCGGTCACGAAAGCCGAAGGCAAACTGATTCTGACCAACATTACCAATATTCAGAATCTGCTGAATATCACTCAGCTGGTGCGGGTGTTTGAGATCAGGGACTCGAAGCCCGAAGCCATGGAGGCGGTCAAACGCTGAGCATCGCACACGGAACGCCTTTGATCTTATAGCCCGTATTTCTCTATAAAGCCGACTGTTTACGTCATGCCTGTGGGTTCGCAGCCCGCTGCGAAACTTGCCCAGCTCAGAGTTTGCTGGTCCCCTCCTTCCTGTTATTTCGCCACAGCCGGGGCAGGTTTCAACATGACTATGGCATTCTTCTCGCTCGCTTCGGCCAGCAGCAACTGCCTTAAGGCGGGCCACTCCGATGACGAAACCTGCGTTTTGACAAGCTGCAGTTCACGAATCACGACCAATCGACCATCGCGAATCTCCGCCATTACAGAGAACTGACCCGCGGCATTCTCGACGCGCATGGGAGTCGGATAATGGACAACCTGAACCGACGTTGTATCTATTGACAGCATAACGCGCTGCATCACCGGGGACGAAAGGTGCACGGTTGATTGGCGTTCCGGTTGATATACGAGAAGATCGTGCGGCAAATGATCAAAGACGCCGTCTTTCGGGCGTCCAATCGATATGACGGTCCGTGCGAAATCGTCCGGTTCTGGTTTGGGGAGTTCGACCATGAAGCCCACCGACACAGCTTCCGGTTCGAAGCGGCCTGGGTTATATTCAGTTACAGTTGTTCCCTTTAGCACGCTTGCAGCAAGACCACCCAGATAGGTCTTGGCCTCTGATTCCAAGCCGGACATCTGGCTGAACGGACACATTTCTCCATCCGCTGCCAGCATCCCTTTACCGACAAATTTGGCCTTCTCTTTGTCGTAGCTCAGATCAACGCGGACAGCGTAACGAGCTGGACTCTCCCCCATTCGATGTGGTGCACTGTCCGTGTCGGGATTCCAAAGCGTGCGGCCTGCCAAGCCCATGTCCCCGTACGATATCGTACCATCGTTGGGGTGGTATACGGCTCGAAAGATATTATCCTCAATCAGCAAGTCTATTCCCTCAAAGGGCGCCAATGACGGAACGTCGGAATCGATTGGCGTGGTCCCCTTGCTCACAAACAATGGATGCGTAGAAACACCCACTCGCCTGAAGAGCGCGGATGCCAGGACGGCGCGGTCGAGGCGGTGACCGTAGGCTGAATTGTAGACCTGGTCAGCTGTCCTTGCTGCAGACCACCAGTAGGATTCCGGATAGTTGACATAGGTTACCCTGTCATTCACGAATCTGGCTATGGACATCACCCTCTCACCGAACGTTCGGGACAAGTGAATGAGAGAATCCGCGGCCTTGATTAGCAATGGATCGTTGATGCCGGCGGATTGAAAAGGATGCTGAACGAACGCTCCCAGATCAGTCCAGCTACTCCACACTGTCCAGGCGACGTGCGGCAGTTCCGCAGCCTGGTCGACCGTATGTGGCAGCGGACTGGCCGATGATGGGCCCATCTCCCATCGAACGATTTCCATCCCGTTCTCTTGGTCAATTCTGCGGACGGGTGGCGGCACATCAGCGGAAACGGCCAGATGCAATTTCGTGCCGCGAGGCACCGCGAGTTCCAGCCAGCATCGCACTGCGGGATCATCGCGCTGAAACTGGAATACGCCGTCTATCGATCTGCGGTATGGCGCTTTGTCGTCTATGCGGTAGGCCAGTTCCAGTATACAGGGAACCTCCACCCCGTTGTGCAAGAGCATCATCTCGCGCATACCGGCGTAATCGACGGCATGTTCGAGTGCAAACGGAAGCGTCTCGACGATTCCGGTGGAATCGGTTGGCCACCACCGATTGTCCCGCCAGGTGCGGAGAGCCAACGGCGTGAAGGTGCAATGCTCTTGATCGAACGGGATGCGGTTATCGGCATAGAGATCGCCGGCCACATTTGAATTGACCAGCAGAATACGATGCACCAGTGTGGACATCCGGCCGTCGTGCGACCATGTCACTGATCTGCCCTCGGACAATATGACAGCGTCGGCCTTGGCGGTGTCAATGGTGCGGATAGCGATGGCCAGCTGTGCCGCGATGTCAATCCGACCATCGTATGATTCCTGAGCAGTGCCTGCGGAAGTCATCAAGGTCACCACGAAACCGAGGCGTGCAATTTGAAGGGGTAAACGTCTCATCTCGTCCCTCCTTTCTCGGCTCGATAAATGGTCGCGGCGTAGGCCTTCGTTTCTTTGAGCGCCTTGCGAAAGCCAGTATAGCCGCCAGGCGGTATCTGCCGTCGTCGAATCTCTACTCTCTGAGTGACGAGCAGTTCCTGCCCTTTCATCTCGGCCGAACCATGGAACGCGGCATAGGTCTCATCGACAGTGCTGCCGTTCTTGGGCGTGTTGACCTTGTAACCGGGCGGAAGAGTAATGAATTCGCGACCGTCAAGAAGTTGTGTTGTATACAGGAAGACATCGTCGTTTCGTTTTTCCGGCCATTCACCAGTTACCGGGCTCAACAGCGTGGGGCTATTGGTGGTCACTTGCATCAGCGGGCTCTTGAATTCGAGGGCGCTGTCCACTCGCCGGGCGTAATCCAGAACACGAAAACTGATTTTCCACCACATGGATTTCTTGAAGTCAAGTGGGTTCCCATGTTGGTATCCCAGAAGTTCGACTCGATCGTCGATCGGCCGAAGGAGTTTGGCAAGAGCAAGGTTCATTTCGGACTTTCGTGTGTTTACCAGCATGCGGCGAAGACGGCTGTCCATAGCCCCATCGGAATCGACAGACAGCTCTCCCTCCAGCGTCCCATCCGCAAGGATCTTCGCCTTGCTCGTGACCCGCATCGGGGATTCCTCCGGCGCGCTATAGCGAATGCGGTTGAGTCGTTCGCCGGTTGCCGAGCCGACCAGATAATGCTGTTCGGATTCGTATTTGCTCCAGATGTCTTTGTAATCCGGCACCCAGGTCGGGTCATACATTTCGTAGCTGCCATCTGGTTTGTGGAGCGCAACCACACAGTGGTTGAACTGGTCCGCAGGAACATCGTCGATCCGGCTCCCGGCCATAGTCATAGCCGGATTTGCCTCAAGACCGGCCGCGCGCATCATGGTTACCAGCATGCCCGCAATATCCTTGCAGACGCCGCTTCTCTGCTCGAATATCATATCCCCGGGATGAAGTGTGAATCCTTCCCCTTTGCCCATTGTCTGACCACTGTAGCGGATATTCTGCGCTACCCAGTGTACGAGCTCGAACGCTTTCTGTTCGTCGGTCCCTCGGCTTACTCCGGCGTTCGTGAGTATCTCAGTCACTTTCTCACGAATAGGCTCTGTCGCGGCAAACTGCCCGTTGTTGACCTCGAAAAACCACCGGCTCTTCGCCTCCCAGCTTTCGACCGTGGCCAGAACCACCTTGGTCAGAATGTCGGGGTCGTCAGGGTGTGACCGTTCCGGTTTCCAGGCGGGCATATCTTTGGCCCACCATATATAGAAGGTGGTATCAGCGGAGTAGCTGGTGCTGCTGTACATCGGACCATTGTATACCTGTGAATGAAGCCGCTTCCGTGATGGCAAGGCAAGTTGGTACCTTTTCTCGACTATCGGGACGGTAGCTTCAAACAACACGATGTCGAAATATTCGCCGCGCATCGGCGGGATGTACCGTTCGTCCTCCATCGGCACACCCGGCTGGTCCAACAAGGCGTACGAGTATCCCTTTCGAAACGAGCGCACTTCTATGCCGTCTCCGACGTGCAATCGCGGCAACTGCAGCAGCTCGATCCGATTCCCCCAGTAGATCATGCTCTGCGGTGCCGGAAGGTCCCTGACACCATCGACTGAAACTGAAATTACCGTGTCACCACGAATGACAGAGACGCTCTTCACGTCGACATGACTGCTGAGTGGCTCATACCCCCAATTCAGGACAGCAAGATTGCGACACCCTTCCTCGGTGAGTACTTTGTACAGGACATAACTGTCGGTGTATGCTATGCCGACGTCACTCACCCGGTTAACAGTCGAGTCGAGCACGAATATGTACGGGGCGCCTTCGAATTCCTTCGCAGTTCCAGCTCGCTTGACGCGTTCAAAGACCGTCAGTGGCGGAGTGTAGCCTGGTGGGAGTGTTGGTTCGCTTTCGCCTCGTCCAGGCAACAGGAGTGCCAACACCATTGCCTGCATGCACCACTTTTTCACCATCCCATACCTCCAAGAGCTATGTCGATCGTACGACCTGTTCGTATTTACCGACTTGGATAATAAGCAATTGCGCAGCGCTCGGCAGTAAAATCTATTCAGTTCCGGCGGACAGATACTCAATCGAGTCGGACACTGCTCCAAGGTTGCCTGACCCTATGTATCTGCCTGGTGAGCACAAGAAAACATGTGCAAGATTGTCGGTTATGACGTATCTTATAGTGTCCGCCGCACAGACGTGCATCATTGGTCCGACATCGGCGCTCATTGCGAGTACAGTTCTCCTAAGGAGGTCCGCCATGAAAACGTTTATCATGATGAGCCGCCTCTGTCCGCATGGTCCCAGCCTGGTAGAGGTAGCCGCGCGAGTGAAAAATGGCGAGAAGGTTGGTCGCGCCTGGGTGGATCAGGTTAAGCAGCTCTGTCCTGAAGCGAAGTTCGTCGCCCATTTCGCTCTCCTCGGACCGTATGACTTCATGGACATTTATGAAGCGCCGGACGAGCAGGTAGCGGCCAAGGTTGCGATGATCGGCAGCGCCCGCGGAGCTTTCCAGGTAGAGACCTGGATGGCGTTGGCTGATGCCAGGCTGGTTGAACTTGCCCGAGAAGTCCACGGCGCGGCAAAAGCTGAGTAGCCTGGCTCAGATGTCGGCTGCCGGATGTCAAACTAAAGGGCCGGTTGCCTGGTGCTACCGGCCCTTGGTTACAGTTGTCGGGAGTTCCGTACTGTGCGCCGAAGCTACTCTTTCGCTGTCAGGACAAAATCGATGTGCTCGACCGATTGGGCGGTCTCCCCTGCATTGACCTGAAACTGGATCGACTCCGGCTTCGAGCGGTAACCGAATTTTTCGAGTTGCCCCGGATCGATATACGCGCGATACATGCCAGGAATCAGCCCCAGATAATAGTACTCGCCGTTGTTGAACGTTGGTATCTCGGTGACAATATCTTTGGACACATTGAGGACCTTGATCCTGATGCCGCCGACGCCGTACAGGCCGTCGGTAGTCTGGCGCTGTACCAGCCCGCTGATATCCGATGCCACCAGGACCGGCACGTCAACCGATGTGACAACATTCGGCGTGGTTGAGACCTTAAAATTCTCATAGGAAGGCTTGAGCATGGGGTTGTCAAGGCTGTTGGGATCCACCTGGATCACATATTCGTCGTAAGCTCGAAGGCCGTCGTAGAAAAACAGCCGTTTGTCGCCGACCGGCCGTCCGCCCGCGCCATTGACCTTTGCTTTCATCCCAGGCAAAAACTCTTCACCGTCGTTCAGGGAGCCGTCATTGTTCTTGTCGACAAACGGCCGGACGACCGCTGAGCCGAAGCCGACCGCACTGCGGCGGTCGAGACGGATCGTACTGCTGACCCGGTCGTAGCGGATGGAACCGCGCTGCACCTGACTCATGGACGTCTGCCGGTCCGACCGGAGAAATCTCGACGCGAAATAAGCGATCTGATTGAAGAAATTGACGTTCACCATGATGGAGTTGCTCTTGGCGAGCGGATACCGCTCATACGCTATGGAGAGTTGGGCGGTCCGGAACATGCGACGAGTCAGATATACGCCGTACTGGGTAACCAGTTTCTGGTCGTGTGCGTAGTCCATGCGAAATTGCGGGCGGAACCAGTTGGCGATCTCAGCCGAGACGAGCACCTGGCTGCCCGCGGTGTGCAGCTTCCTCGTCTCATACGTTGAGACTTTATACTTGCCCGTGTAGTTGATATAGAGCGGCGCCATGGTAGTATTGAAACCGAAGTTCATCGAAGTGCTGGAGAATCCGAGGAATTTGTCGAGCGCCACATAGTACCGCAGGCCAATATACTTCTGTCGCAGGCGAAGCGGCACGGACGTAGAGAAGGTGATGTTCTGTTGTTGATTGAGAGCGTTGCGGAACGAATTCCGTTCGAATCTGGTGACGTTCACGTTGGCGTTGACGAATGACGGCATGGAATAGTTGAGTCCAAGCTGCGCCTGGTAGTTGGGAGAGAACGACCCGTTGGCGGTCAGATTGCGAAATATCTGGCAGGTGGCTTCGCCGGCCACCAATGGGGTTTCACCGTACTTGTCGGCGACAGGCAGGTCGGCGCCGGCCCCTACCGTAAGGAATCGCGTAACACCGTAATAGCCGGCGGCCTGCGTGTACGTGCTTTTCCCCTTGAGCATCCGGCCAGAACCGGCACCAACGCTATACTCGGCCGTGTTTTTCGGAACAAGGTTGTACGGTACGCGGATGAACTGCTCTTCGGTTCGTATCTCTCCGTTGGGGCCGAACTTCTTCAAGGTCACGAGCGACGCGCCGTACATGATATCCAGGTTGAATGAATAGTCACCATGCTCATCGACAGTAGCGAAATCGACGAGTCGACTGTCGACATACAACTCCACCTCCCACCCCGGCTGCAAATGACCCGAGAGGGTGATGGTCTGGAAATAGGTGCGTTGTATCTGCGGTCGGTTGGTCAGCAACCCACCCTCGAGGCTGCGAGAAAGTGGACCGCCGATGAACACGTCACCGAGCTCCGCTTGTGTGAGATACGGATTGTCCCCAACATAATAATGCCAACGGTAGCCGAACTGGTCCGGCTGGACACCGGTAACGGTATTGCCGCTGCCGGTGAGGGTGAGGTCTCCCCCCATGACCATGGAGCCCAGTGTCAGGTCAAAATACTGCCCATTCCCCCCAAGCGGGTTGGCCGAAAGAACCCAGTCCGCCGCGCCGCCTGAGAAATACTCATGCCTCGGTGGAACGACCCGGATATTTTTTAACTCGGCCGTTTCTGTCTGGAGCTTCTCCCTCGCTTGTTTGCGCTTCAACTTCTGGTACGCCGGAAAGGAGTCGTTCAGAGGGACGAGCACCCGCAGGGCAGCGAAGTCGAACGTCAGATTGAGTCCGAAAATGGTTTCGAAGACGTCGATCCGCAGATAGAATTCGTGCTCCGTCCTGACAAAATCCGATGCCATAAGGGGTAGGTCACGGCCATGAATCTTCGCCGTGTGCGCCACGAAATCCAGTTCGTAGGTGACATTGGTGGACAAGAAGAAGCCGGCGGCTTTTCCGGCACTGAAGTCGGTCTTGATATTCAGGTCGAGCAGGTCGAACAGTTCGGTCAGCGGAAGATACACGGTTCGGCCATCAAACCGAACCAGCAGATCGCGCGACACGAGTCGCGGTACGTCGAAATTGACGACAATTTCCTCGTACGATGCCGATTGGGCAGAAGCATTGCCCGGACTTATGGTCAGGAAAATGAGGGCTGCCCAAAGAGCAGCTGACCTGATCACTCCGGCTATGATGTCTGGTCGCACGGCCATGTGCTTACCCTGAATCACCTGTGAACGTCAGAAAGCGAGACTTCCCGTCTCGCCCATTACACTGACAGCTGCGCTATTCGACAGCCATCGAATACGTGACTTTGTTGCCGGGTATAAGGTCCTCGGGCGCAATGTCGGACCGTCCGTCGGTCGTAATGGACACTTCGACCTGATATGGCCCGCTGGCTGTCACGTTTTGAAGCGGCAGCTCCATGCGTCGCTTCAAATCACGATACACCGCCAAGTCAGTCTGCTGACGCCCCAGTTCTTTCTTGTTCATGTCGAGCAGGCGGCAACTCAACATGCCGACATACGAGACATTTCCCTTATTGCTCAGGTCGACGATAACAACTACCGAGGTGTCATTACGATAAGCTTCGGCGGAGGCCAGTTCGATCTTCGATGTGAGATTCCCCGTCCGGTACTTCACCATGATGGCGGTCTGCATGATCATGTTGAGTTTGGTACTGATGGTCCCTTCTTCGGCCGGGGCCGGGATACTGGTTTCCCCTTCCTGTGTTCGCACCACGATGCGGGCCCAATATTCGCCGTCGGCCAGCCCCTTTGGAGGCGTGGCGACCAGGCGAACCACCTGGGTGCCGTTCGGGGGAATGACCACTTTGCGCGGAAACGCTTTGATCCACTCGACCGCTGAGCGCGGGTCCACCACACCGGAATCCTGCAGTGTGATGTACACGTTGCCGGCGGTATCAGATATGGGGAGCCCATAGCTGAATCGAATGGTTACTTCCTTGGGGATATTCGTGGGATTCTGGATGTCCATACGGCCGGTACGGCTTTTGTCCGACATGAAAATGACGGTCGGCGCTACCAACACACCGGCAACGAGGTTTGACGCGGCTATGGTCGACAAAGCCGCGCCCAAAAACAGACCCCACCGGAAACGGCTGGTTTTCAGCGGTGGGGTGATATGTGCCTTTTTCATGGCCTCTCATCCTATGTGTTATATCTGCCTGTGGTGCTTCTCCGCGCCGGGCATCCTGCCCAACTGACTGGAGACCGCACTGCCGGCGCTTTCGTTGGCCGGCGTTCACTTACTGATCAAGAGCCTGTATACGAAACGGTCAACACGATATCGGCGGAATACGCACCCGCGGTCTGGTTTACCGAAGGAAACACCTGGCCACCGAGGAAAATCGCAGCGGAACCGCCACCGCCGATCCTGGTCGCAGTCGGAAACGCGTGCGGGTTAATGTTGTCCCAACCACCGGCTCCCGGCGTAGTCGGGTCGACGTTAGCTGTCGAATCGACAGTGGCATCGGTCGTGCTGAATGAGACCACCATCCTGTCGTTGCCCACGCCGCCCTGGAGGTATTCCGGCAGCTGCATGTAGATCGAGATCTGGGCATCGGCGGCGCCAGCGATAGTGAAGACACCAGCCTGGGCGACGTTATTCGCGACGGTCTTGGAGATCCCCTGGTACACGTTGCCAAACGCCAGCGCGTTGGTCGCCGTGACTGTCAGGGCCGCCAAAAGCGTTGCTGTGGCCGAGCCGTTCGCGACGTCCTGGGCCTGAACCGACATCGGTCCCGCCAGTAGCGCGACGGCGATCACTGCAATGAGCAGAGTGCGAATCTGCTTGAAAGAGAACGTGTGCATTCTCGTCTCCTTGGACTCTATGGGGACTCCGCCCCTCTTTCCGTGAATATTCTTCATGACCTAATATCCCGGTGGTGTAGCGCTTTTCTCAGCTTCCGGTGTAGGCCACGGTCAGGACGACATCGGCGCTATAAGCGCCCGCCGTCTGGTTGACCGATGGAATGACCTTACCGCCAAGGTAGATGTCGGTGTTGCCGCCGGAACCAATCACAGCCGCAGCCGGAAAAGCGTGCGGATTGATGTTCTGCCAGCCGCGTCCAGCCACCATGCCGGTCGGCGCATTGGCGCCGGTCGAATCGACGGATGCATCGGTGGTGCTGAACGAGATCACCATCCGGTCGTTGCTGACGCCGCCCTGCAGATATTCCGGGAGTTGCATGTAAATGGAGATCACGCTGCTGGCCTGGCCGCTGACGCGGAACACTCCGGCTGCGGCGTTGTTGTTCGCGATCGTCTTGGCAATTCCCTGATAGACGTTGCCGAAGTCGAGGGCCGCGGTGGAGGTCACAGTCAGGGTCGCGTAAACCGTCGCGGTCGCGGATCCCACGGCAACGTCCTGTGACATAGCTCCGGAGGGCAACAACCACGCCGCAGCTATCAGAACGGCGGCCAGCGTCCGTGCCATCCCAAGCCTTCCGAGAGTGTTTCTCATATCTGGCTTTTCTCCCATGTTCAGTCTTTATGCAAAATATGTGTCTTCGCCTTAGCGCTTCTGTTCAGTTGTTTAATCGGTACACAGTGCAGATTCTTTACACTGTTTCAGGAAAAAACGGCAAATTGCCATTTCGGGGGATATGTGAGGGAAATGCTCCGGACTAATTCGCTCGTGATGAGAGTCGGGTGAACAGCCCAGTTGTGCAGGCAGCAGAAAGCCGCCGGAAGCGGCGGCTAAGCATCAATAATACAATGACTTACGTGTCAGCCTGGAATCAGGTGCCGGTATAGGCGACGCTGCAAATGATATCCCCGGCGTAGTTGCCCGCACTCTGGTTGACTGATGGAGTCACCCGTCCGCCGAGATAGATTCTGGTCGCACCGCCCGCTCCGATACGGAGGGTTATGGGAAGGTTGCGGGGGTTCTGGTCAGCCCAGCCATCGGCAGGTGCGAAAGTGGCAGGCGTGACGGTGGTGGAATCGACGTTGGCATCGGTGTTCGAGAACGCAATGTTAAGTCGGTCGGAGCCGTTAGGTAGAGCCAGATAGTCGGGCAGTGTAAGGTAGACTGAAAGCCCGGCACTGGGAACGCCGGCAATGCCGAATATTCCCGACGAGTCATCATCGTTCTTCACCATAGACTTCGCGATCCCCTGGAACACGTTGCCAAACTGGAGATTCTGAATAGCAGTGACAGAGAGACCGGCAAGAACAGTGGCCGTGGCCAGTCCATTGGCAACATCCTGACTATGGGTCAGTTCTGCCTGAAAACCGATGGCCAGGACAGCGACAAGCACAAGGATGCGGCTCATGGATCTGCGTTCCTGTAGAGGCTTCACGTGTCTCCCTCCTTCATTTCCGGGACCGGCTTAAGCTGTGCATCGCGAGTATCATCTACCCGGGAGAATCGACAGAAATCAGCGCACAAAGACTGAAAATGGACAATTCCAGCCGCTGTCACCAAACGTTTGAAGGTGAATTGAACAATGAAACAAAAAGTGCAAGGTCAGTTGCCGGTATACTCGACTTTGACCTGTATGATGCCGGAGTAGTTGCCCGGTTTTTGACCAATATTCGGCACGATCGTCCCTCCCAGCCAGATGGTCAAACCGTTCAGCCCAAGACGATAGGTGATCGGTTGCCACGGATTCAGATCATCGTAACCGGGAGTCGATTGGTTGGGCGTGGCGCTGGAATCCATAGCGCAGTCCGTATTGCCAAAAATTACGTGCATGTTGAAGCCGCCCTGATTGATGTAGGTCGGCAAAAATAAGAACGTAATCAGTACTTCAGAACCGGCCGTACCAGACACGTGGTATTCGGCCGCCGCACCGGCGGTCGCCTTATCGATTACCTTGGGGACGCCAGGAAACAGATTCCCGAATCGGAGAGGGGCTACCTCGGAAATGGTCTGTGCAGCAGACATCCCGCCAACAACACATATCAACATCACAGCCAGGAGGATATTCGAGTATGTCATGATTCGCGTAGACATGTGTGCCGTTCAGGAAATGGAATTGAGCTATCCGAGTCAACAATTAACTGAATCGGATGATACTGGCGGCAGGTGCCTTCACGAAGCTTGAAAACGGCCGGCTAATTCTCGGTGCCGATCAGTGTCATGACTATGGTGGCGTCAGGACCGGCTGCAGATTGCAGTGCGGCAGCGAGGGAATATACAGCGGCCAGGTCACCCTCCTCCGCTCCAAGATCAGGCAACGGGGTCACCTCCCGGGGTGAATTGTTGTCGACCGACAAAGTCAAACACAGCCCTCCCGGTCGCGGCTGGAGGAGAATCATACCCGGCGGCGCGCCGGTAGCTGAAACGGTAGGTCCGCCGTTCAGAATCCCGAGCGGGCGGATAACCGATGCTGATACCTGAATGGATGACGATACCGATCTACCTTGCGCTCTGCCGTCAGAGGCGAAGACCATCACAAGGCTGAACAACAAACAGAACGAGCTAAGAGTACGCTGCCAAGACACGACGGTATCCGATGTACGTTAGTAGGTACATCACGAAGATACCGCAAATTCCGTTTCTGTCAATCGGGAAACGGACCTCGAATCTGTCTCAGCGCATGTGTCAATTCATCAGTTGCCGGTATACGCGACGGTCAACATGATGTCCGCGGCATAGTCCCCGCCGGTCTGTGAAACCCTGGGAAGCACAGTTCCGCCGATCCAGACCCACATTTGACCACCGGCGGCCAATCGCAAAACCGAGGGCCCATTGGGATTGAGTATGCCGCTTGGCGATGCCTGCCCGCCTCCGGAGCCATCATCGTACGAGGCATCGGTGGCACTGAAGGTTACTCTCATGGCCGAGAGCGTGTCAGCGGTGCGAAGCGAATCCGGCAGAGAAAACGCGATAGACAACTCTGCCGATGGGGAACCGTTGATTGTCCACTCACCGGCAAAACCGACTGTCGCTTTGTCCACCGATTTATTGATGCCCGGGGTTACGGTGCCAAAAAGCAGATTATTGGTTCCCAGCACGCTCAAGCTGGAAACCACCGTAGCCAGTGCTTGAATAGTAGCCCGTTCCTGAGCCACTGCCGCAGACGACGGGATCAGGCTAAGACCAACTGACAGACTTAACGTCAGGAATTTCCATCGAGATCTCACAGTGTTCACCTCACCCAGAAGGTTTCAGATCTTGTCTGAAACAGTGCTTGAGCAAGGCCAATGCCGCAAGTTCAGGTGCACTGTATGAGCTGAATTCGCATAGACTTGCGATTCGTCGAGCCCTATCAAACGTGAATCAAGAGCGGACCCGGCATGGTCTGCATCCCTCTATATCGTTGCAGCAGGTGGACTGGTAATCAATGCTCCGGCGTCGAGACTGACCGGAACCGTCGCTAAAGGATCGTGGGGTTTCGCCGACACATTCAATGTGACCTGTTCAGAAATCGAACAGTCTGCAAGATTATGAGAGACAAGTACTCGGGCGCTGATCACGTGGCTGCTAAGGCTCTCTTCCTCAGCATACTGATTTTGTACGGCTCGGCGGCAGCACAGAACATGGTCTGGTCTGCCAGCTACGGCGGCACTTACAATGAGGGCGGGTACGCCTGCCTGAGTCTACCTGATAGCGGTTATGTTGCGGTCGGCTCAACATTCTCGTTCGGCTCGGGAGATTATGATGTCTACCTGTTGAGGCTGGACTCGCTCGGCAATATCCTCTGGAGTCGCACCTACGGCGGACCCGCATCCGATATGGGACATGATATCCAAACGACTCCCGACGGTGGCTTCATAATTGTGGGCACTACCAGTTCCTATGGGGCCGGTGGTGCCGATCTGTGTTTGTGGCGGACCGACTCTGCAGGTCAGCTTCAATGGACCAGGACCTTTGGCGGTGCACAAACCGACGAGGGCTGGTCGATCCGAGCAACGTATGATCGCGGCTTTGTCGTGTGCGGCAGCACCAGCTCAAGTGGTGCCGGGTATGCGGATCTGTTTGTGATCAAGGTGGATTCATTGGGCAACAGCGACTGGGCGCAAACATTTGGGGGATCCGGAGGCGAGTCCGGGTACGCCATCCGCCAGACACGAGACTCAGGGTACGTTGCGGTCGGCGCAACCGGCTCGTTTGGCGAGGGGTACAGCAGCATATACGCGGTCCGAGTCTCCCCTATGGGTGATTCTCTTTGGGCGAAGACCTACGGTGGGGCAAGGGCCGATGTCGGTTATTCAGTTGAGGTCACGCCCGACGGTGGCTTTGTGTTGGTCGGGGTAACAGCTTCGTATGGACTCGGGTACTATGATGCGTACCTGGTCCGAACCGATGCCGACGGCACCCAGCTCTGGGATAAAACGTACGGCGGAGCGAGAGACGACTACGGCTATTCGGTCAGCATTACCCCGGACGGTTTTCTACTCGCGGGCACCACCGAGTCATCAGGAGCGGGAGCCTCCGACGTATTCGTAGTGAAAGCCGACCCGGTCGGAACTCAAGTTTGGAGCCACACGTACGGCGGAAACAAGGCCGACTATTGCCGCACGATTCTCAAGAATCGTCTGTCGCAATTCGTTGCGGTCGGCAGTACATACTCGTACGGTGTGGGCGGTTCAGACCTCTACATGGTAGCTCTCATGGCTGATGGACAAACGCCGGTGGACGACTGGTCAGGCTCATTACCCGAGGGATTCGACCTGACCCAGAACTATCCCAATCCGTTCAACGCCACCACCCGGATTGAGTTCAGCGTGGGATTTCGCACCAATGTGCGGTTAACCCTTTACAATATTCTGGGTCAGGAAGTCCGGACCTGGCTTATCCCCCGTGCAACAGAAGGCAGCTCAAGTATCGATTGGGATGGTACGGATGCGACGGGGAGGCCGGTGGCGACGGGTGTCTATCTCTATCGAATCGAAGCCGGCCCATTTGTGCAATCGCGCAAGATGGTCCTGCTTAAGTGAAATTCCCGATTCATTCACTATCTGCATATTCGCCTACACTTCCGTACCTTCGATTTCAATGGCTTGACAACCGCACTGGGATCGTTACTGTGAAGTCATGGCTGTTCGCCCAATTCTACAACTTGGCAATCCACTGCTTTGGCGAGTGTCTGAGCCGGTGACGGATATTTCGTCTCTGGATCTGCCAGCTCTCATAAACGACCTTCAAAACACGCTTGCGGATTTCCGCAGTCGCTTTGGCTTTGGCCGGGGCGTTGCAGCACCACAGATAGGAATCCTGAAACGGGTGATATATGTACGCATTCACCCCGAAGGATTCACCGGACCGCTTATCAATCCGAGAATCGTGTGGCACAGCGAGAGCACCATTGAACTCTGGGATGACTGCTTCAGTTTTCCCGGGTTGCTTGTGAAGGTGAGCCGAGCCGCCACCATACGCGTGATGTACGAAGACCCGGCAGGCACCAGTTGCTCGATCGATGCCAAGGGAGAACTCTCTGAATTGCTGCAGCACGAGATCGATCATCTCGATGGGATTCTTGCGACCGACCGCGCGCTCTCGCCGCGTTCGTTTATGATGCGGACAGAACGGGAAATCGCCCGGCCCGGCCAGTGATTTTTTCAGAGGGCAAAGTTGACCTGCATTCTGTAACATTCGCACGTTCCGTTCGTATTACCTCTACAGCCTCCTCATGATGCCATGATCTCGTCCTACCGAACTGCGGAGATGACGAGGCCGCTTTGTAACGGAAATGTCCTTGATTACTGCCTGTTTCGGCTTCGTTCGGCGGCCTTTTGGCTTGACACAATGGTCAACAACGACGATATTGGCATCGAAGGTCAGTGGCGCGGACTTTCGGATACTGCCGAAAGGGCTGAACTTTCCGCTGATGTCTCCCGATACCTCACTTATATACGGCACATAAGGTGTGCAGATCGACGAATACAGGTTCACAGCAACATACCCAGCATGGGACTGGAGAAGCACTATGAAACAAAGGTTAATGGTGGTACTGCTGACCGGCTGCTTGATAGCGGGACTGGTAGCAGCCAGCATCGTTGAAGCCGTGGCCGGGCAACCGAAAACGGGCGACGCCTCGGCTATGAATGCCAAGGGGTTGAGGCTCGACGCGATTCCTTCACACAAAATTGAGGGAGGCCCGATCACGTTACCGGTAGGCCTTCCGCTGGAGCAGGTGCCGAAGGCAGACGCAGAAGCTGCGAAGCAACTGGCTCCCCACCAGGGTGGCGAAAACATCGCTTCAGCTACGGTGATCCCCAGCATGCCATACAGCGACACCGGCCACACGACCGGCTACCTGAACGATTACCAGGAAGACGTCTGCCGTGGGGCGGGGATTTCTACGCAGCCGGATGTCGTGTATTCATACACGCCGTCCAGCGCCGAACTGGTGACAATCGACCTATGCGCTTCCTCGTACAATACGAATGTCTGGGTGTATCGGACGACGGCGGATACGCTGGTCGGCTGCAACCGATTCAATTCCACCCTCTGTGTCGGGCTTCGTTCGGCCATGGCTGACGTACGCATGGAGGCAGGCATCACGTATTACATCGTAGTCGATGGAGACCATATTGCACCCGGCTCGGGAGACTATTCGATGTCGTGCACGGCTGTTCCCGCGCCACCGATGGTTCCGGCGCAGACTATTCACCCGACACTCGGTGATGCCGGAAACGGCAGCCTCATGCTTGGGTACGAGGAGAAACTCCAGAATGACACCACGCTGGTGTGGGCCGGCTCCGGCGATGACGGCATGACTTTTCCGACCGCGGGCGCCTTTACCGCTACCGGATACCCCACCTATCCGGCGATCGATTTCTGGGGCCACGACTCGATTTTCTACGGGACTGAAGTCGGCCCGACTCAGGAGAGCGGCGGCGGCAGGGTGTACCTGACCGAGATCCCCAACGCCACGAACGGTACGATCTGGTCTCAGTCGTACTGGAACTGGAACACGTACGGATGGAACACTGCTCGTGCCGCCGACGTCGCTTGCGATACGTCGGGCGAATTCAACCAGCGTCCCGGCGAGTATGCCTTCGGCATCGTCTCCTGGGTTGCCAATACCACATACCCCACGCCAGATCTGCTCGCGGCGCCTCATATTCTTTACGAAATAGACACAACTATTGCCGGTTACGCCACGATCAGTTGGTATTCAGTGAGCGGTTGCAAGACTACCGCCGTAGATATCGACAAGGTCACCACGCTGTTATACGCGGTGTACGACCGGCTAAACGACACAACCAATTTGTGGGAACTGCTTATTAGACGCGACCTGTTCTCTAATTTCAACGACGAGACACAAAGCGGCATGGTGATGTATGAAATGGGAGTGGACACCAGCGTTACCAACCCTGCAGTAGCCGCACACGGCGGACAGATCGCAATTGTTACGGAACTTGGGACCACGGCTGCGCCGAATGACCATGATATTATCTGCTGGCACCACACCGGAAGCTTTTACGATAGCCTCGAAACCAGTATTGTGGCTGCGACGGCGGCTGACGAGCGGTACCCGCGCATTTCACATGTGGGAGGTAATAAATTCGCCTGCACGTACATTTCCGGTAACCAGCTCTATCTTTCGACGAGTTGCGACGGCGGAGCAACCTGGAGCATGCCGGCGGTTGTCAGCGGCGCCGATATTGTCGTGCCTGAATACCATGCATCCGATATAGGCGAACAAGGACAGAAGGTGATCTGGGAATACTACTCCAACCTGCCGACCGACAGCGCCATCAGCCTGCACTTTGCCGAGACGAACATTGCATTCGACACCGACGGTGATTGCGTAGATGACCCGTCCGACAACTGCCCTGCCATGGCGAATCCCTTACAAGAGGATGGGGATGCCGACGGTGTCGGCGATCTGTGCGACAACTGCCCAGTGGACCCGAATCCAAATCAGGCCGACACCGATCAGGATGGGATCGGTGACGTTTGCGATGGCTGCTGCCTGGTGCTAACGGGCAATGTCGACGGTGACACCGGTGACCTGGTCGACATTTCCGACCTCTCGGCCATGGTGGACTACCTGTTCTTCAGTGGCTCTATTTCAAGCTGCTTCGAGGAAAACGATGTCGATAAATCGGCGAGCGTAGACATTTCCGACTTGTCGGTCTTAGTGGATTTTCTGTTCTTCTCAGGGGCACTGCCGACCTGTCCGTGATGTTGACTTAGGATAAAAGGGACCGCAGATCCCTCAGATTGGCTGGCTGCTCCCAAACGGGGCAGCCAGCTTTTGTTTTTTGGCCCAAGGGTTTAGCGGCTTTTGGGACGGGAGGTCAGAGATCAGATGAGTGCCAACCAACGCGTACGGAGCCGGTGATGTGTCGCCCGCCCAGCCCATTTCCGGCCACGCCGAGCAGGCTTGGCCGGGGCCAAAAAAAACTCAGCAAATACTTGACAGTTGAAGCAGTTTATGACATTATACCGGCGAGGACAATTGGGACACAAAGCTCAGCCGGATAACGATCGTGGACCCGTCGGCGAAACAGGCTGCGCGAAGTTGTGTACCCGTTAGTTAAATATGGGAGGTTACGTTCGGGCGAAGACGGGAGTCGCGAAGTCGACACGAAATAGCGCAGGTGAGCAGGATTCACGTATGGGGGAATTTGCCTAGGATGCCTATCGACCCACACCCCCTGAAGCGCTGAGATCGCACGAATAAGATTGACTGAGCAGTAGACAATAGCTAAATATCCCCTCACGAGGGCGCAACCCACGTGATATGATGAAGGGGCTGGCGGAGTGTTTACCACTCACCTCCTTACTTGTTATCCCTCCCTCCCCCCGAGTAAGGCAGGCGCCAGCCCCGCCTTTTTATCTTCGAGATCCTGATTCCGATTTCACCCAACGTGCGTGAAATTCCAGGCGCATTGCTTTCGACGGCGAGGGAGAAATTGCTTCGCATAATTCACGATAGTCCGGAATTTCACAAGCCGGATGCTAACCGCTACGGGCGGGTCCCCGGGTTCATATCATACGATGAGGCGCTGGGGAACTCATCTCCCCTTCCGGCATCTCATACGGTCCGGCACTAAATCTCAAACGCAGACTGTTTGGGTCCCTGCACGACCTTTTACTGGCATCTCATCGGAAGAGGCCGTATACTTAGACTGTCTAACGGGCAGCGATACAGTAAGCAGGCTGTGACACCAAAGCAACGAACAGACAGGGGACTTCGACAACCTTCTTCCGCCGGTCATCCCGGTATGAGCAGGTTTCTCATCGGCACGCTTCTACTCCTCGGTGCATTAACAGCGTCGGGACTGCTGACGGCAAGACATATCTGGGCCCTGGCGGTCGCTGGGTGCGGTTCTGATGGTGGCTGCGACTGGGCTGTCAGAGGACCGTACAGCAAGGTCCTCGGTGTACCAGTTGCACATCTTGGGTTGGCCTACTTTGCGGCTATCCTGTACTTGTGGTTCGATCGACGCCGCATGGATGCCGGCGGTGTAGTTCGGTGGGTGGCACGGGGAGGCGTAGCTGTCTCACTGGCCTTCATCGGGATCATGTTTCTCGCCGGCCGCTGGTGCCCGTGGTGCCTGGTTGTGCATGCGGCGAATGTGGGGTGGTGGCTCCTGATAGAGATTGGCGAGCGGGGACGTGATTCGGCACGTCCGACATCACGCCTGGCGATGGGGCTGGCGGCACTTCTTTTCGCGCTCACCATTGCCACAACTCAGGCTCTGTATTTCAGAGAACAGATGGCATCGCAATCAGCGGCTCATCGTGCGGCGCTTGAGTCAATCGCACGGATGAGCCAGCCTCTCTCCCAGACTCCAGTTGATTCGGTAGATCGTCCGGCTGCTGTGGTCACCGACACGACCACAAGTCACCAAACAACCAAGACCGCAAATCGATTCGGGGGCAGGTTCTGGCTGGGGAGCACAAATCCGACAGTGAGGTTGGTAATTTTCAATGACTATCAATGCGAACTCTGTTTTCAAGTGGAGCAACAGATCAAGCAACTTCTCGCCAGTCGAAAGAACCTGGCCCTCTCGGTCAAGCAATGGCCGTTTGACGCCGATTGCAATCCGAACATTCTGACAGAGAGTCCACATAAAGGTGCCTGCAAGGCGTCGCGAGCGGCTGAAGCGGCGGGACTGTTGGGGGGCGAGCAGGCATTCTGGAAAATGCACTTCTGGCTGGTGGAGCATGGCGGGCAGTTTACCGATGCGGCTCTCGATCAGCAGGTGAAGTGGCTCGGCCTCGACCCGGCGCGGTTCCGCGAATCCATGCGCGGCAGGGTTGTCGACAGTCTCTTGCAGGGTGACATTTCCGAAGGGATGGCGTATGGCCTGAAATGGACGCCGATGGTGTTCGTCAACGGCTATGAAGTACAAGGTTGGAATTCCGCGGGTGCACTGCCGGCGGCAATCGACCGCGCGACACAACTGGCGCTGCAAAGCCCACGCTCCAAAGATCGACCAGTGCCGGCTGCCGAGATGCAGCTGCGAGCCTGGCAAGGCCAGCGCGTTCAATCCATCCCTGTCACCAGCGATGACCACACGCGGGGTCCGGCTTCAGCCCCAGCAACGGTAATTGTCTTTGGAGATCTCACCTGTAATTTCCATGCAACCGCCCGGCAGATACTGGCGCAGGCAATCGGTGACTCGTCGCAGGTCCGGATCGTATTCAAGGACTTCCCGCTCGACGGCCGCTGCAATGATCTGGTGACCCGCGAAATCAACCCGAACGGCTGTCTCGCATCGAAGCTCGCTCACGCCACAGGGCTGGTGGCGGGCGAAGACGCATACTGGCGTGCCTATCAATGGATTGTGGACAATCGCGCAACCATTACTTCAGCATCGGTAACCCAACTCGCCACTTTCCTCGGCGTTGCTCAGCTCGATCTGGAGACGGCACTTTCTGACCCGAGAATCGAGGCCCGCATCGCCCGGAATGTCGAGTTGGCCAAGAAGCTGGGTGTCGACAGCTCCCCCACCATCTTTGTCAACGGTCGCAAAGCAGCCGGCTGGCAGACACCCGGCCTGCTTGACAAAGTCCTGTCGGCTGCAATCAACCGCTAATTCGAGACATTTCGATTTTGTCAGGGTCCTGTTAGTTTTTATACTTGACAAACACGGTCCATTATCTATACATTAGCCCGTAAATACTCACACCCGACCTCATTACTTGAGTCATTTCGCCGGGTTGTGCTCCTGAATTCGAGAAGTCCGAACGCAAAAACATTTACCAAACGTACGCCGAGAACCTAAAACACTAACTACTCGCTGAGCTCAAGGAGGGTTCATGCAAAAGTTTAAGTTGCTGTGGAGCGTTCTATGGCTCGCTCTACTCGTGCTCTTTTGTCCGGTTCCGGGCCGGGCAATAACGCACAACGTCAGCATTGTCGATTTTAGCTACACTCCGCCGTTAACCCAGGTGAATTGGGGAGACACGGTCAAATGGACCAACATGGGGGCGTTCGCACACACCGTCACCAGCGATCCCTCCTCCGCAAAAAGCTTCAGCTCCGGCACGTTATTGCCAGGGCAATCATTCTTCGACGTCTTCGTATCGGTCGATGGGATGGGGCCATTCCCGTATCATTGTGACTTTCACATTGACATGAAAGACACCATTATCGTCCGGCCCGGACAGCCGCCCACCGGGGCGTGCTGCCAGCAAGGGGCCGCCGGTCCTTTCTGTTCGCAATTGACGGCCTCCGAGTGCCAGGCTGCAGGCGGCACCTATTTTGGTGACAATGTGCCCTGTTCCCAAGTGAACTGCACGCCGCCGCAGGGAGCCTGTTGCCGTCCCGGCGCACTCTGTTTCATTACCACTGCTTCCCAGTGTCAGGCCGCTGGCGGCACGTATCAAGGGGATGGAACCACCTGTACCCCTGACCCATGCAACCAGCCAGTAGACGGTGCCTGCTGCATTCCGGGTGCCGGTTGCCAGATAATGCCGCAGACGCAGTGTATTGCCAGCGGTGGTAGCTGGTACGGACCTGGCACAACGTGCACACCAGACCCTTGTTCGCCTCCAATCGGTGCGTGCTGCCTGCCCGATGGCACCTGTGCGCAGATGAGCGAACTTGACTGTATTTACAAGAATGGTGCCTGGCAAGGGCCAGGTACTAACTGCGCGACGATCGTCTGCCACCCACCGGTTCGGGGCGCGTGCTGTCTGCCCACCGGCGGATGTGTCATGTTGACACAGGCCGACTGTCTGCAGCAGGGAGGCCAGTACAAAGGGGACGGCGTGCTGTGCAGTCCGCTAATCTGCTTCGATTCGACGGGCGCATGCTGTCTGCCAACGGGTGCCTGTGTGCAGACCACCGCAGATAAGTGTAAAGATGCCAATGGCATCTATTTCGGTAACGGCGTGCCTTGCAGCCCGACACTCTGTCCGGGTGGTGGCAATGAGGTCGGCGCCTGCTGTCTACCGGATGGCACCTGCGTACCGAACCTGCTGCCGTCCGAATGTAAGTATATGCATGGTCTGTTCCTTGGTGTCGGGACAACGTGTGCCGGCGTCGTCTGTCAGCCGCCTCAGGAAGGGGCGTGTTGTCTGCCGAACGGCACGTGCATCCAGACTTTCAAGGACAGCTGCCGGGTGTACCATGGGACATTCTATGGCCCCGGCTCGCCGTGCACGCCGACCCTCTGTCCGCCTCCTCAGAGTGGGGCATGTTGCTTGCCTGACGGTACCTGTATCAACACCACGCCCAAGGGGTGCAAGCTTCGTCACGGGCACTGGCTCGGGTTTGGCACCAACTGTGCGACGGTCGATTGTCCGCCGCAGCCGGATCGGGGCGCCTGCTGCCTGCCGAGCGGTGCGTGCGTGATTATCACATCGGCTCAGTGCAAGGCTCAAGGGGGCGCATATCAAGGCAATGGAACATCCTGTTCGCCGAATCCGTGCGGCAAGCCTAAAGGCGCTTGCTGTCTGCCCAGCGGTGCGTGTGCGATCATGACGGCCCTTGAATGCGAACGTCTACATGGCAAGTACAAGGGGAACGGCACACCGTGTCTGCCCAATACCTGTTTGCCGCATGATCAGGTAGGGGCCTGCTGTCTTCCGAACGGAGCCGGTTGCATAGTTCTACCACCTTCCGCCTGCGCCAGCCTTGGCGGAGCGTTCATGGGGGTAGGTTCGATATGTACAGCGACCACCTGTCCGAATATCGATCCGACCGGCGCCTGCGATCTGCCTGACGGGAGGTGCATCCAGACCACACGTGTGGTTTGCGATGCCGCCTCGGGCATGTACGAAGGGGACGGTACACTTTGTCCGGGAACGCTGACCGGCACACCGTGTTGCATCGGACTCACCGGTAATGTGGACGGCGACGAGGACGATATGACGGATATCTCCGACCTGTCTACGATGGTCGACTTCCTGTTCTTCGGAGGCACCGTATCCGGATGCTTCGAGGAGAACGACGTCGACAACTCCGATTCGGTCGACATCTCCGATCTGTCGGTACTGGTGGACTTCCTGTTCTTCGGCGGGACATTGCCGACCTGTCCGTAGGAACATTGTCTACCGAGACTCCTGGGGAGCTGGTCCGGACGGACCGGCTCCCCTTTTTTAAATCGCGAACGGCTGCCTCACCGGCTGGAAGGCATCAAAACTTATCCATGTCAGACTCGTATCAGAGCGATATGGATTATGTCTCATCATTCAGAAGACACTTGTGTCAATCATCGACAGTTTGTAGGTTTGGCCTTCCTAAATTGAGGAGATGTATAGAATGAAGCAGTTCTGTTTTCGCACGGTTGGCGCAACACTGATAGTGTTCGTACTCACCTTCGGTGTTACCGTTGCCCAAACCAATGAACACGGTTTGGACCGCGCCAACTTCGACACCACCATCAGTCCCTGCACTGACTTCTACCAGTTTGCGAACGGCAGCTGGCTGAAGAACAACCCGATTCCGGCCCAGTACGGCACATGGGGAGCGGGTCACGAGGTATACGAGAGAAATATCGCACTACTACGGAGTATCCTTGAAGAGGCTGCCACAACGGCAGGGGCTTCAAAAGGGAGCATCACCCAGAAACTGGGTGATTTTTATTCGACTGCAATGGACAGTGCTCGCATCGAAGCGGATGCTGCCAAGCCGCTGCAGGCAGAGTTCGCTGCATTGGATGCCCTCAAGACCGGTCAGGATATCCAGAAACTAGTGGCCGGTTATCATGCCGGAGGGCAGACATTCTTGTTCGGTATCGGTTCTGATCAGGACATGAAGAACAGCACCGAGGTCATTGCCTATGCGACGCAAGGCGGCCTTGGGCTGCCAGACCGCGATTACTACACCCGCGATGACGATGAGTCCAAACAACTGCGCGAAAAATACGTGGCCCATGTCTCTAAGATGCTCCAGTTGCTGGGTGACAGTCCCGCCGATGCGGCGGCCCACGCCGAACGCATAATGGTGCTGGAGACCCGTCTGGCCAAGGCGTCATTGACAAATGTGGAGCAGCGTGACCCGAACAGCTGGTACAACATGGTATCGGTGGTTGATGCCGACAAAGCCACGCCGCATTTTGCCTGGTCATACTATTTCTCGACTATAGGCCTCCCGGAGGTGCAGAAGTTCTCGTTCGCTCATCCCAAATTCTTTGCGGCAATGGATTCTCTGATTACGGAATTGCCGATCGATGACTGGAAGCAGTATTTCCGTTGGCATCTGGTGCACGACGCGGCGCCGCAACTGAGTTCCGATTTCGTGAACGAGAATTTTGCGTTCTACGGAACAGCACTGGCTGGTACCAAAGAACTGCGCCCTCGGTGGAAGCGTGTGCTGACGGCCGCCGACAACACGCTGGGCGAGGCACTCGGCCAGGCCTACGTCGCCAAGGCGTTCCCACCCAAGTCGAAAGCACGGGCGATTGAAATGGTGAATAATCTGCGCGAGGCGCTCAAGGCGCGCATCCAGGCGCTCGATTGGATGAGCGACTCGACCAAGGCCCTGGCCCAGAAGAAGCTCGCGGCCTTCACGGCGAAAATCGGTTATCCCGAGAAATGGCGTGACTACTCCGGCCTCGAGATCGACAAGTCATCGTACTATGCCAACATGCGCCGGGGTGAGGCATTCGAGCTGCACCGGCAGATCGCTAAGATCGGCAAACCGGTCGACCGCACCGAGTGGGGCATGACACCACAGACGGTCAATGCATACTACAATCCACTCATGAATGAGATAGTCTTCCCTGCCGGCATTCTGCAACCGCCGATGTTTGACGGTGAAGTTGACGATGCCGTCAATTACGGCGCCATGGGTTCGGTGATAGGACACGAGATGACACATGGTTTCGACGACCAGGGAAGCCAGTTCGACGCCGAAGGAAATCTGAAGAACTGGTGGACGGAAAAAGACCTCGCCGAGTTCAAGAATCGGACACAGCGGCTGGTGGCGCAATACGGGGCATACGTGGCGATCGATAGCCTGCATGTGAACGGCGAGTTGACGTTGGGTGAGAATATTGCGGACCTCGGCGGCGTGCTGATAGCATACGACGCACTCAAGATGGCGCTCAAGGGGAAGCCAGTCGAAAAGATCGACGGTTTCACGCCGCAGCAACGGTTCTTCCTGTCATTCGCACAGAGCTGGCGTGAGAATTATCGCCCGGAATCGCTCAAGCTGCAGGTGAACACCGACCCGCATTCACCGACCAACTTCCGCACCGATGGTCCCTTGTACAATGTCCCGGCATTCAAAGAGGCTTTCGATTGCGAGGCCGGATCCAAAATGGTTAACGCGGACCTTGTGAATATCTGGTAAGGCTGCGGCGTTTGGCGCCTCCGCGCACACGCAAATAACTTCGAATACAAGAGGGCGGTCGCCAGTTGCGACCGCCCTCTTCTTCTGGTCTTCCGGACGGTGGGACTGATTCTGTATCAGTCACCGTGGGGTCGGCGGTCCGGGAGGAGGAGGCAGCGTTTTCGGCTCGGACTTCAGTTTCTCCGCGACATATTGAATGGCCCGGTCCAGTTGGTCGTCGGAGCCCCGGGCCTCACGGTCCGGCAGATTATCGACCTCCATGTCCGGTGATACGCCTACGTTCTCCATCACCCACTGGCTCTTCATATTGTAGGTAGAGAATTCGGGAACGGTGTAGTATCCGCCGTCGATGAGTTCATCCATGCCTCTGATGCCGACAACTCCGCCCCAGGTCCGCTTCCCCATGAGCGGGCCAAGTTTGTATTCACGGAAGCAGTACGGGAAGATATCTCCATCGGAGGTCGAGAACTGATTCATGAGCGTGATCATGTGGGCATAGGGTGCGTCGCCCGGATCAGGACCGGCAGCAAAATTGCGCGAGTACCCCATACCAACCACTTCGCGCCGGAGCCGTTCGAGCACGAGTCCCGACACGAACCCGCCACCGTTGTATCTCACATCGATGATGAGGCCGGGCTTGCGCAACTGGCCGAAATACATCTTGGCAAATCGGACCAATCCGTAGCTTCCCATGTCGGGGATATGCAGATAACCGATCTGGCCATGCGAGACGGAATCGACGTATTTTCGATTCTTCTCAACCCAGTTGAAATACCGAAGGTTTTCCTCCGAAGCGATCGGCTTGACAGTAACCTCGCGAGCTCCTTTCAAACCGGGTGAGCTGTTCAATGTCAGCGTCATCTGCTTGCCGACGGTGTGTTCGGTGAGCGAGTATGGATCGATGTCTGCCGTCAATTCCTGGCCGTTGATGGCAAGAAGATAATCCCCCTCTTTCACCTCTATACCCGGGTCTCGGAGCGGAGAGCGAAGTTCAGGGTCCCAGTTCTCTCCTTCGAGAATATGCGCGAGGCGAAGCCGTTTGCTCGCCGGATCGACCGCAAAGTCGACTCCCAGTAATCCAATGTCGCTAGACGGTACTTTCGGTTTCTCGCCGCCACCGACATAAGTGTGCGAACAACAGAGTTCGCCGACCATCTCCCCCAGCACGTACGTGAAGTCGTACCGGTTGATGACATACGGTATAAGCGGTGCATACTTGTCGTGCATTTTCTGCCAGTCAACGCCGTGCATGTGCTCATCGTAGAAATAATCCCGATACCGGCGCCATACCTGGTTGAACATCTGGGAGAACTCACTCTCATGGTCGACCTTCATCTCCATCCGGCTCAGGTCGAGTTTCTTGTCCTCAAGGTCAGCTTTCTCACCTTCAGCGGACACGACATAGAAGTTGTTGTCTTTCTTGATCAGGAGGTTCTTCTGATCGGCCGACAAGGCGTAACTCTCGATGCCACTCAGGAAGGCGAAATTCTTCTTTTTGGCAATGTCATATTTGTTGAGTATTCGATCTGGCTGACCAATATTGCCCACCATCCCCCGCACCGGATTTCCCAAGTAGAAAATACCGCCGGGCACAGCCATGAGACCGTTGTAATTACCTGCGGGCAGATCGATCGCAACCTGTCGCTCATATATTCCGTCAAAATCGACCTTAACTTTGACAGGTCCGGTCTTGGGTTTATCTTCTCCCTCCTTCCCGGTTTTCCCCTTGTCCGACATCTTCTTAGCTGTGTCCACCTTAACCTCTACTTCATCACTTTTGGGGCGGAACGGACTCAGACTGTCGGCATTCAGCACAATAAGATACAGATCGTCAATAGATGTGTTGATGTATTCGAACTCATACGCGCCCAGGACCGGATTAAAATTCCGCTCGGATATGAAATACAGGTACTGGCCGTTGGGGTCAAACGCAGGGCCGTAATCGTTGGTCCAGCTGGGTGTCAATTGGTGGAGTGTGTTGTTGTCGAAAGCAAACGTGAAGATGGTCCGGATACCGTTGTCCAATACTTTGGAGTATGCCAGGAACCGGCTGTCCGGAGACCAGGCCATGTCTCTGATCTCATTTCGCGTGGCTTTATCGATCTGTACGGTCTGCTTCGTGGCTACCGCGACGACGTACAAGCGAAGGCTCTTGTCGGAAAACGCGAGTTTCTTCGAATCGGGGGACCATACCGCACCATATCGATGGCTGTCGCCACCGGTGATGAGCTGCACCGATTCCTTGCCGTCTTGAGACGTGATGTAGAACTCATCCTCGCCGGATTTGTCGGATATGTACGCCACCCACTTGCCGTCGGGCGACCAGACCGGATTCATGTCATTTGCAGACGAACTCAGTGTCAGATTCCTGGTGTTTCCTTCCTTGGCCGGGACAGTGAATATGTCGCCTCGCGCCGCAAAAACCGCCCGCTTACCGTCGGGCGAAATGTCGAAGTCAGTAACGCACTCCGAGACATTCTGGAACTCTGTACGCACCGTGTTGCGATCCGTAATTAGGGATATCTCGATTTTATGTATCTCTTCCGAGGGGAGGTCCATAACGTACAGAAAACCGCCGCTCTCGAAAACAATGCCATTATCCCCCAGGGATGGCCAGCGGACATCGTAATCGGTATAGTTGGTGACCTGTCGAGTTTGGCCGGAGTTCATTTCGTAGCAGTACAGGTTGAGACGCCCGGTGCGATCGGAATTGAAATATATACGCTCGCCAAACCACATCGGCATGTTGTCAGTCCCCTCCCAATCGGTTATCTTTTGATTGGCGTAGGTGGTGAGGTCAAAAATCCAGACATCCTGCGCCATTCCCCCTTTGTAGCGTTTCCAGGTGCGAAAGTCGCGATAGACAGGACAGTAGGCCACTTTCTTTCCGTCCGGCGACAGGCTGGTGAAACCGGCTGTGGCCATTGGCAACGGTTCCGACATCCCACTAGCCACGCTCACCAGATAGGCACGGCCATCCCACCAATTCATGGACTCTTTGCGCGACCGATATAGCACCTTATCCCCCGCCTTCGACCAACCCATAACCACGTTTTCCGGGCCGAAGCGCTCGGACGTATTCTGAAGTCCCGGATGATAGGTGAGTCGCTTCGGCTCGCCGCCGGCGACCGGTATGACGTAGACGGAGAAATCGCCATCGTATTGGCCGGTGAAGGCGATGTGCTTGCCGTCTGGTGAAAATCGTGGGAACATCTCGAGTCCTTCGTGGCTGGTTAACCGTGTGGCCTGTCCACCGGTGCGAGCCGCGACATAGATATCGCCTCCATACGAAAACGCTACTTGATTCCCGTTTACGGTCGGGAAGCGAAGCAGCCGCGCTTCCTCGGCGTTGAGCGTCAACGCCAGAAGCACCAACACTGACAGTAGCGCTGCTATGTTCCTCATACAATCCTCGCGTATATCATGGGATGATCGATAATTGAGTTCAGATACAATAGACTAATCCGATGGGGCGGAATCTGTGAGAACGATGGGACGGTGTTCATACGGGTCAAGGGTAATACGAATACACTGCGAGTCCCCATCTCGTCATAGACGAAAAGCCAGGGATGAAGTTTCAAGATTCACCAGTTGACTAACCTGCCGCCGATCACGTATTGTGTCCCAGAAGGACGTCACACCGGCCAAGGCATCAAAGTATGTCTGAATTTCGCCAGAATCAAGCAACCAAGGAATGGGTGATCATGGCGCCCGAACGCGGCAAGCGCCCGTCGGATCTTCGCAAACAGCAGCCGCAGCGCGCACCGATCCCGGAATTCCGCGATGATTGCCCCTTCTGCCCCGGACACGAAGAAGCCACCGATGAAGCGGTATACGTTCAGCCTGTCGAGGGGCAGTGGGCCGTTCGTGTCGTGCCGAACAAGTATGCCGCACTCCAGCCCCATCTGGCAGCAACTCGATCGCATGTGGGTCGATTTCTGGCCGCCAAGGGGTTTGGGATCGCGGAGGTGGTGATCGAGCACCCTAAACACCATGTGACCATTGCCACCATGGCGACGACGGAGGTTCAGGAAGTCCTTCGTGCGTACCGCCAGCGCCAGAGGGCACTGAGCAAAAACGACAAGATCAATCTGGTTTCGGTCTTCCGAAACCATGGTGCGCAGGCCGGTACATCATTGGAGCACCCGCACTCGCAGATCATCGCCACGCCGATCGTCCCGCCTCATGTTCGATATCCTCTCGAACAAGCGGTGCTGCATTATGACAAGCATGGCACGTGTGTGTATTGCGACATGCTGGAGGAGGAGCGACGCCAACAGGAGCGGATCATAGCCGAGACATCGCATTTCGCAGTCTTTTGTCCGTTTGCCGCTCGTTCTCCTTTCGAATGCCGTATCTATCCAAAACGTCACACTGCAAGTTTTCTTTCGGTGGATGATAACGAACTGGCCGATCTGGCAGCAGTGTTGAGAGACTTGCTCGGACGACTCCATTACGGCTTGAACGATCCCGACTACAACATGATCATCCGCTCGTCGCCGATCGGCGACGAGGACACGCGGCACTTGCACTGGTACATGGTGATCATTCCTAAGATATCGATCCCGGCCGGCTTCGAAATCGGCTCGGGGATATTTATCAACACTGTCCCACCCGAGGAGTCGGCGCGGTTTCTTCGCGAGATCAGCGTGTAACGGCAGTATGTTCGCTTGTGGGGTGTTGACGGCGCGGATTCACTTCAACCACCGTGCCAGCCACTCAAACTGTTTTTCGTACACGTAGCGAAGGTTCACAAGCTTGCCGACATGGTGTCCCTCATCGGGGAAATAGAGCAGTTGTGACGGTACCCCGTGCCTCTGCAACGCCGTGAACATCTGCAACCCTTCGCTCAGATCGACCCGATAATCGCGCTGCCCGTGGATGACCATGGTGGGAGTCTTGAAGTTGTCTGCATACATGATGGGTGACGAGCGCATATATTCTTCGAGATTACTCCAAGGGGTTCCCCGGCTTTCCCATTCCGGGAACCAGAGTTCTTCCGTGGAACCGTAGTCGCTGATCTGATTGGCGGTGCCGTCGATGGTGACAAGACATTTGAACCGGTCGGTGTGACCGCAGATCCAGTTGGTCATGAAACCGCCGTAGGAACGCCCCAGCGCTGCCATGCGAGTCGAATCAATGAAGGATCTGGTCGTCAGGAGATAGTCCACACCCATCATGAGGTCGTCATAATCCCCTTTCCCCCAATTGCCTGAGACATACTCCTTGAACGCGCGGCCGTAGCCGACGCTGCCGTGCGGATTGATTTGCGCCACGACATATCCCTGTGCAGCCATCAACTGCGTGTTCCAGCCGTAGTAGTTGAAATCTCTCAGCCAGCACCACTGCGGGCCGCCGTGAATGAGAAGGACCAACGGATACTTTCGCGAGCCATCAAACGACGGTGGCCTGGTCAGGAAGCCCTGCACCGAGTCGCCATTCGCGCCGATGAACCAGAAATCCTCATCATTGGTCAAGTCGATATCTTTCAAAGTTGGCTCGGCAACTCGAGTCAATCGATGCAACGCTCGTGATTTGAGATCATATTTGTACAATTCGTGTGGTTGATCGGAGAGCGACCTACTGACGACGAAAAACGAACCGTCGGAAGCAAGTCGCAGAGAATTGTACACCGCGCCGTCAAGCAGCCGCTCTACATGTCGAGATTCGACATTCACCCGATACACGACCGTCATACCGCGCTCGATCACCGTGAAATAGATATGTCGTGACTGGCTGTCCCATACGTACTCGCCGACTGAATTGTCGACGGATGTCGTGAGGATGGACCAGGCGCCGGACTTGCGGTCCATGAGGGTAAGGTCACGTTCATCTGATTCGTAGCCAGGGGTCGCCATAGACAGATAGCTGAGGTATTTGCCGTCGGGCGAGTAGCGAGGCGAATTCTCGAGCCCGGGAGCCGATGTAAGCTGAAGCGGTTCGGGCGCGAGTGCAGTGACCGTAAACAGGTCGTTGTTGACCCGGACCGCCGGCACGGAATCTGTCTGCATTGTAAAGCACACGGTAAGGCCATCCCGCGAGACTGCGACATCCTCTCCACCTCCGAGTGTAGAGGTCGGTACATCAGTTTCATTCATGAAGAGTGGTCGATGCGTTTCAGTGGCTATGTCGCATACGTACAGGCGAGACACACAGCCGTCATCCCATTGATTGTAGTGTCGATACAACAAGTGGTCGTACAGCTTGGCCTGAACCGGGCTGTTCTTTGCCTTCGTCAGTTCGGCCTTGTTGCAGCCGTCATCGGCACAGTGCGGTAACGATTTTGACGTCAGAATCAGCGTGGTTCCAGAGGGGGATACGAGAAAGTCGGATACCAATGAGGGCAAGTGGCTCATCTGTCGCGCCTCACCTCCCGTTATCGGAAGAAACCACACCTGTGCGCTTTCAGACCGATCGGTGAGGAAAAACAGTCCTGTTCCGTCCGCATTCCATTGCGGCTGCCATTCATTCGTGGGGCCGAAAGTCAGTTGATGAGGGTCGCTGCCGTCGTTGTTCATGAGCCACAGATGTGAACTTTGCGTATTGGTCTCGGTGTTCGTCAGACGAAGGACATATGCGATGTGGCGACAGTCAGGCGATACCTGGGGATCGGAAGCACGCGGCACGCTATAGAGATCGTCAAACGTGATCGGACGAGCGATCGCAGATGTTCCGCCCGATACGATTACAAGCGCCATCAACAGGGTGCAGACCCATATTCGGAGTGGACGCATACAGAGCTCCTTACCGAAGGGTGTACGGGTCCTCCCTTCGCATGAGAGGACCCGTGCACCGCGTTCGACGATCAGTCAATCGATGGGGGCGCGAGTTCGATAGTTGTCACGGGACCAAATTCGTCGAGCGATTTATCAAATGTAGCCGGATTGCCGACCACGATGAACGACAACTCGCCCGGTTTGAGATACTTCCCGGCCACCATCTGAACATCCGCTCGCGTCACCTTACGGTAGTTGTCGAAATATGTCTTGTAATAATCGAGCGGATACCCGTCGAATTCAAGTGCCATCAGGTTGCGCACAATCTTTCCGGCGTTGTCGAAATTGAACACCAGCCGATTCATGAGTGATTCCCTGGCTTCGGTCAATTCCTGCTCGTTGACTCCCTCGCGAGCAATCCTCTCGATCTCATCGACGATGATCCGTGTCGCCTTGTAGGTCGAAGCGGCCTTGGTCTGGCAGGACGCCCGGAACATGCCATAATCGCGCGAGCCGATATCGAAGCTGGAACTGACATGATAGGCCAGGCCTTCATCGGAGCGGACGCGCGATGTAAGACGCGAGGTGAACGAGCCGCCGCCGAGAATGTAGTTCATGATATTGATGGCAAAACGGTCCGGATTATCGCGCTTTATGCCGAGATGTGCGATCCCCAGATTTGTTTGATTGATATCCTTCTTGATCAGAAACACACCGGGATGGGGCGCCGCAGCAACCTCCTGAATCGCCGGCAACGGTTCCGATGACCTGGGCCAGTCTCCCAGATACTGCTTCAGTTTGGCAACCAGTTCATCTGACGAAAAGTCACCAGATACGCCAATCAGGAGATTGTTCGGCACGAAGAAACGCTGATGATAGGTCACCAGGTCCACCGGGGTTATCCCCTTGATCGTCGCCCATTCAAGCACCCGCCCGTATGGGTGCTCACCATACAGCGTATGGTATACATACCTGTTCGTAATAGTCGCCGGATCGTCATTGCGACGTTTGATTCGGTTTTTGATTTCAGTCTTGGCCAGATCCAGTTTGTCCTGCGGAAAGGCGGGGTTCCGCAAAAGATCTGCGTACAGACCCAGCCCCCGATCAAGATCCTTGGACAAGACGCTGAGGGAGGCAGAACCGCTCTCGGTGCCAATCGAGGTCTCCAGCGAACCGCCCATATACTCCATGAGCATATTAAGGGAATCGCCGCTGATATTCTTCGTGCCGCCGGTTCGCATGACCGTTCCGACCAAACCGGAGAGCCCATCCTTGACGTCGTCATCATAGATGCTGCCACAACGAATTATGCTGCTCACGTTCACCATCGGCAGCCGATGATCTTCGTACAAATACACGATAATGCCGTTGTCGAGCGTAACGCGCTTGACATCGACACCGACCTCCGGAATAGTCAGGTCCAGTTTGCCTTCAGATAACCGGGCAATGGTCTTTGAGCCCGGGGATTTCCTGCCGGTTTCCTCACACCAAGCGCCCGTTACCAGCAGCAGGAATACAACAAACAATGTCGCTTTCTTCATAGTGCCCATCCTCTCAGTTTGCGGATGCCGCGCTGCTGTCGGCCTTCACGATATACACCACCGACCGATTGCTTTTGGTCAGATATGTTTTTGCCACGCGCATGACATCATCGGCGGTCACTTTCTTCATGGCATCCTGATAATCGAGGAACAGATGCCAGTTTCCGGTGACAGCTTCGCTGTTGGCAATCCGAAACGCCAGCCCGGTGTTGGCATCAAGCGACCGAATAAAATTGGCGTCAAGCTGATTGCGCACTCTTTCCAGTTCCCAATCCGTAACCTTCTCGGTTTTCAGGCGATCGATCTCAGCATAAATGGCGCCTTCGATCTCCGATATGGTGTGGTCGCCGAACGGCGTCATGGAACAATAGAATGCATCCGGGTAGCGCGAGTTTGACACCGATGCCTGTGTCGTGCCGAGACGCTTTTCGCGAATTGCTTTATAGAAACGGGAAGTCCGCCCGTTGGACAAAATGTTGGCAGCGACATCAAGAGCCGCAATGTCAGGATGCCCGACCTGCGGCACCCGCCAGGCAATATAGCCGGTCGGGTTGGCATCGTATTCGATCTCCACTCGGCGCTCCCCCTTCTGTGGTGCGTCGCGCGTCACGACCGGCGGGGGAACCGGCTGAGACGGAATCTTGCCAAAGTATCGCTCGCATAGAGAGAATACCTCGTCCGCGTTGACGTCTCCAACGACCACCGCGACTGCGTTGGCCGGAGAATAGTGCGAATGGAAATATGCTTCGACGTCCTCACGAAGCACGGTCTGTAAATCGCTCATCCAGCCGACCACCGGCCAACTGTAAGGCGAGGCCCAGTTGATGGTGGCACTAAGCGCTTCGTCAATAATGCCGCGCGGGTCGTTCTCCGTCCGCAGCCGACGCTCCTCCATCACCACGTCACGTTCGGAGTAGAATTCGCGGAGTACGAGATTGGCCAGGCGGTCCGATTCCAGAAATGCCCAGAGCTCGAGGCGATTCTTGGGCAGCGAGACATAATACTGCGTACCGTCGTTACCGGTCGAGGCGTTGAGTCCGGTACCGCCGACTTGAAGATATGTGCCCCAGAGCTCATCCTTGATGACGTACTGCTTTTGCTCAGCCTGAAGCGCCGCGATCTGGTCCTTCAGCGCTTTCAGTTTGGCTGAATCCTGTGGGTTGAGCGGGCTCGCGAGCCGCGCCTGTTCAGCATACATGAGATGAGCCAGCGAATCAATCTTCTTCATGATCGGCGCTTCGGCCTCGTAGTTGCTGGTACCGATGATCTTCGTCCCCTTGAATAGCATGTGCTCGAGAAGATGCGAGGTTCCCGTGATACCGGGACGTTCATCCACCGAGCCGGTGTTGAAGCGAATAATCGTGCTGAACACGGGGGCAGCGTGATTCTCGAGAACGAGAATTCGCATACCGTTGCTCAGGACTTTCTTTTTTACGTCAAGCTGGATATCGCCGGTTTGCGCGAATGCCAACGACGCCGCAGCCAGCATGACTGTGGGGAGTAGAAACTGACGTACTCGTCGCACGGGTGACTCTCCTTGTACCGTGTGTTGATATGGATAAATAGGATATGAATTGTTGTCGTTCTCATCGCCTGCCCAGTGATCATTTGGCCTCGGCGGTCAATCGGACGCCATATGACATACAAGAAACGCCATAACAATCAGTCGTGCAAGCTGTTTCAGACCGTTTGGTTCTCCTTTTTGCTGGACAAAATCGAGCCTGCAGACTATTATGAAGTTGCAGCGTATCTGCTCACCAGCCCCGTCGTTCAACTGGACCTCACCGAACGCCGGCATGCTTTTTGGAATCGACGGTCTGATTTGATAGTTAAGCTAACCCTCGAAATACCCCTCAGGAGGCCCCTTTAGTGAAAATGCTAACAGCGTGTGTGCTTGTTGCGCTGGCCTTAACGGGATCGGCGCTTGCCGGTGACCTGTATCGCGTAGAGGTCAGCAGCGCCAAAGAGGCAACGGTTCTTGCCGGTCTCGGTGTTCAGCCCGTTGCCGCCCTTCCGGGTGCGTACCTGGTGATCTGTGATGAGATGGCTGTCAACCGCCTTGCGCAAAGCGGTCTGATGAGCCGCTTTGTCGCTAATGATCTGACCACGGAACAACTGGCGGTGGACAACCGTCTTGACCGAACAAATGTCCGGCGATATCCGCTTGTCTACGAAGAAGGCAATTTTCGGATGTACCGGATTCAGCCGGCTGATCTTCTGGATCAAGGGGCCGAACTGGGCTTGCGGCCGTTGAGAGGCGACGCCGTGAAAATCCTGGCCCCCGAACCGAAGATCATGGCGGATGCTACGCGTGCAATGGCCAGTCCTTCTGATGTTCCGCTTGACAGCCTGATCAGCCGCATCAGCCAGGATACCTTGACGGCCTCGGTGTTCAAACTGCAATCGTTCTATCGTCGCTTGAACGGCACCGACTCAAACCGAGTGGCAAGGGACTGGATTGCCAGCGCGCTGCAGTCATATGGCTACGATTCGGTTGTATTCGACAGTTTCACCGTATCCGGTATCACGATGCCGTGCGAGAACGTGTTGGCCTACAAAGTCGGCACGCGGTTTCCCAACCACTATGTGATTGTGGGGGCGCATCGCGATGGCGTGGCCGTATCACCTGCTGCCGACGACAACGGCTCCGGGACAGCTGGGGTGCTTGAGGTGGCACGAGCGCTGGCCAATGTCGAGACCGACATGACGTTCGTTTTCGCGCTGTTCGATGCGGAGGAGTCCGGGTTAAACGGCTCGTACCACTATACCGACGAAGCGTACGCTCGGGGGGATTCTATAGTATACATGTTCAATATGGACATGATCGCACAGTACACCAACAGCACGCAAGCCAATCTGTACCATGGTTCCCTTACGGGATTTTCAAGCCTTTGCATCCAGTTGCTGGACTCTCTTTGTGGAATAACCGGATACCTGGCGGGCGCATCGGGAGGATCCGATCATTACCCCTTCGTTCAGCGCGGCTGGGAAGCGACGTTTCTGGCTGAATACGATTTCTCGACTGTCTACCATTCTGCTCGCGATAGCACTACCTACATGAATTTCGAGTATATGACTCGCATGGTCAAAGGGGCGCTGGCCACAGTCTATACGGTCAGCCAGACCGCCGGACCTATACCGTCGGTTGTTCTGGCATACCCTGGTGGCGTGCCGCAGATGCTCGCCCCCCAAACAGCTTCGAGTTTCGATGTAACAGTCACCGGATCATACGACGGCATCCCTGTTCCCGGCAGTGGTCGTCTGCACTACTCGCTTGATGGAGGGGCGTGGGTCAGTGTGCCGATGGTCGAGGGTGCGCCCGGGCAGTACACTGCCACACTTCCACCAGCCCCTTGTTTCGGGCGGTATTTGTTCTATTCCAGCGCCGATGAGACCACCAACGGAACTTTCTACAATCCGGACCCATCCAAGCCTTATGAAGCAGTTGTGGCAACGTCCACCAGCTACGCGTATGAGGACCAGTTTGAAGTTGCCACCGGCTGGGTGGTAACTGGAACAGCCACCGCCGGGCAATGGGCACGAGGCGTACCCGTAGGGGGAGGTGACATGGCAGACCCACCGACGGCCTATGGAGGTTCAGGCGCCTGTTATCTGACCGGCAATATCGACGGAAATTCGGATGTCGACGGCGGTACCACGATCCTCACATCGCCGGTGTTCGCTGTGAATGCGGATGACGCCCGTGTCTCTTATGCCCGCTGGTACAGCAACACGTATGGGGCGGCGCCGAATGAGGATGTGTTCAGGGTCTATATGTCGGCCAACAACGGTTTGTCCTGGACGGTAGTCGATTCGGCCGGCCCGGTTCAGGACGCTTCGGGCGGCTGGATTCTCCACAGCTTCTGGATCAGTCAGTTCATGACGCCGACGCAGCTTATGAAGATTCGATTCGAAGCTTCTGACCTGGGCAGCGGTTCATATGTCGAAGCAGCCGTGGATGCCCTAACGCTGACAACATTTGAGTGCTTAGCGCCATATATCTGCGGCGACTGTAATGATGACTCTGTCGGGCCGGATATCGGCGACCTGACCTACCTGGTCGAGTATCTGTTCTTTGGCGGGCCGGCGCCGGTTGAAATGGGGGCGGCCAATATTGATGGGGTCGGAACGGTTGATATCGGCGACTTGTCCTACTTGGTCGATTATCTGTTCTTCAGCGGACCGGCACCAGTGTGCTAAGTAACTAACGCCAAATTCACAAAATCGGCCGTCTCAGACAATCTGAGGCAGCCGAGGTATTTCAGTACCCAAAAACGGGTCATATATCGGGCGCTTCGTATTTCCTGACCCATCGGGCGTAAAACACCATCGCAATCGCCGACGCGATCCCGACTGCCGCAAACGGATACCAGAGCTTGTACGGGTGATAGACCGACCAAAGCAAATTGGTTGCGTCAATAGCATTCAGACCGGAGATCTCCTGTAGCTTGGTCATGGCTTCCGTTCGTGCGACATCGGTGATCTGATAGGTCTTGGCGAGATAGTCGAGCGCCAGATTCGCCTTGTCCCCCATCTTGTCGTATACCTGGCCGCCCAAGAGCGAACCATACCCCCAACCAACAGCTACCGGGACATTGGCATATCCCATATATAGCCCCTTCTGACCGGCCGGGGCAATAACACCCAGATATTCGTTTACTCGCGGCGACGCGAGCATTTCCCCCACTGAGAACACCAGAATTCCGCTCATACAGAGATAACCGGAGGTGGTGAAACCGGCCAGGACCAATCCAATCGAAGCAACCAGGATCCCCATAAGAATCGAGAGGACCCGACGCATACGAGAAACCAGCCACGAGACGAACACAACCGCGAGGATAATAAAACCCGAGTTGAAGTTTATCATCCACTCCTGCGACAGTTGCGGTCCTCGGGTTGAGTTTATCTGTAGCAGTGCCTGGGGCAGATGCAGGGCAGCAACCATTTTGGAGCTGTCGACCCAGTCGACGATGAAGTTCGGCAGCATGTCAAATAATTGCATGAACATGAGCCAGAAACCCGAGATGATAGCGATGAACACGACCAAGCGGAGGTTCAGGAAATTCCGAGCAGTTATGGTCAACACGTGAAGTGGCCCACCCTTTTGCTCGCCGCCAGGGTGCACTTCCTTATAGGTCAGCAGCATAAGGAAGTTTATAGACACTATGATAGCACAGCCGAAGAACACGGTTGGCCATGAATACCCGTAGAGGAAATGCGCCAGAGGCGGTCCGAGGAACCCGCCTACGTTGACCAGCATATAAAACATTCCCCATCCCACCGCCGAATTACGCGTGGAGAGTGACTGGCACATCGTTCCCTGAACACCTGGTTTGAAAATAGCCGTCCCGAACGCCAACGTGCAACAGCCGAGCAGAAACGGATAGAATGCAGTTTGTGTTGCCATCAACAGATATCCCAGCACTTTTATGGCAATCGATGCGGCTATGGTTTTCTTATACCCGTAACGGTCGGCGAAACCACCTGAGAACATCGGGGTGAGGGTCTGGACAATCGCCCACCAGAAGAAGATCGTCCCCTTATCAGTCTGGCTGAAATGCAGCCCGTGAATTTCGTCGGCCTGCGCGATGTAGATCGGTATCACAACACGGACACCATAGTAGGCCAGCCGCTCGAACATCTCCATGATGTTCACCATCCAGTAGGGGCGTGGCAGCGATGTCAGTTGACCGATGAGCGGTTCTTTGGCAGTGAGGGTACCGTCGGGGGGCGAAGTCACGGTTGTCGACATGGACTCTCCAATCTTCTCGGACGTAAAGTGCCGTAATCAATTGGCAAACGATGAGTTAGTCAAACGAAAAATCGGTCGTAACGAACACCGTGAACGCATCCAATAACACAACTTGGTACCCGAGAAAAGTAGAGTATATTGTTATTGATTAGATTGACAGCGTCGGACGTCTTTCCTGAACATGAGCTGGAATGGCCCTTGCAAGGGTCCGGGGTTCGTATGCGTAGAAGTCTCGTCAGCCTGCTTGTTGGACTGAAGCCGCTGGTCGGGCTTATCCTGCTTAATACCGCAGTGGCGGAAAAGCCGGAGTTTCTAACAAAGGCTGATATCCTGCAGGCACTTGATTCAAGGATCAAGACGTTTGGCGTCGGCGGCCTAAGCAATGGCGCCATTCCGTGGCCGACGTTTTATGGTGTGCACCAGACGGAAGAGATCAATGCTTCATTCGATTGCCTCGGGAGTTTTGGCCCAGTTGGCTGGGGTTATCCGTATGAAGATTACGGTTGGCCTACGGCATCCTTTGAGACGCCGCCATACTCAGGATCAACCTACATCTGGGGAGGCGCTTTCTGGATCGGAGGGGTTGTCGGAGGTGACACGCTGGTATCGGTCGGTATGAATAGCTGGGCTGTCAGCTCCGGTGGCGAAGAATTCAGGCCAACCGAAGATCGTCCGAGCAGGCGTTCTCCCACGGTGACGGCCATCCGTTCGCCAGCACCCTATTCGTTACGAGCTTCGTTTGACGACACAATACATGCAGGATTCTATTATCGTCTCGACGACTACTCTGGACTCCCGCACCGTCCGCTCAATATCGAAGTGGTATTGAAGAGTTATTCCTGGCCAAATGGGCCAGGAGCTGGCAGCATTATTTATGATGCTACTATCTCCAACATAGGTGCACAACCAATCGAAAAAGGGTACGCTGGAGTATTTCTCGATGCTGAAGTGAAAGGGGCTGGGGTGCCGTGGAATGAGGGATACGACGATGACATGGCCGGGTCCGTTCAGTGCAAGGGCATTGGTTATGTCGTCGACAATGACGGCGATCCGAGGGACGGGGTCTATGTTCCGGATAGTTGTCCTACTCGGATCATAGCGCTCAGATTTCTCGAGAGCTCCTTCACTCCGACCGACAGTGGTTTCAACTGGTGGCGGCCTGGTTTCAACAGCCAATACAACGTCGGCCCCAGACGCAGAGACAGGCTGTGCGATTATCACAGCGGAGGCACGGGCACACTGTTGGGAGATGCAGCGATATATTGCATGTTGAGTTCCGGGGAGTGGGACTACGACCAGTCCCGATTTGGGACGCTTGAATCTTTGGATACGATCTGGCTCCAGCCCGATCCGGTCGTCGCCGAGGAGACCAGGTACGGATGCGACACGAGATTCGTCATGTCCCTCGGCCCGTTTGACCTGATGCCTGATTCCAGCGTGCGGATCATGTTCACCACCTTCACTGCCGACAATGTCCACACCGACCCCTACATATTGGATTATATCACGTATATCCCGGAATATTATTCCCTGGCGCTGAATTTGTCAGGTGTTTTCCGCAATGCTGCAATCGCCGATTCGCTTGCGGAGGTGCTTCGTACCGAACTCCCTCCTGTCTCTGGTTTGCGGGTAGTTCCTTTCGGCAATGACTCTGCCATACTGATCTGGGACCCATGGGTGTTCGACAATGTCAATGGCATTGATCTCTACCTGACCGTCATTCCACTGGATTCATTTCCGTACCCAGGCGTACCACCACCCTGGTACCGGCCTGATTCGCTCCCATTGTGGCAAACAGCAGTAACTGGACGCAGAGTAGCACTCGGCAGTCTGGATCGCTCTGCAGCTTACTCAGTGCGGGCAGCATATAACGGGATCAATGGGGTCGGCCCGGTGAGTGGCGCAGTCGCGTTCAGGATGGCTGAGAGATCGCCCGCGCCGGTCGTCGCCGCCGAGCACGCCTTCCATTATACCGACGAAGGAATAACGGTGAACTGGTACCGTGATCCAACGTTGACAAGCGACCACTATCATGTTTATAAATTTGCTGACGCCGCTGCTGCTGCCGTACGATATTTTCCCTTCTACGCGATCAAAGGACAATACTATCCCATGGCGCCGGTCGATTCATTTGCGGCCGATGACACACTCTATTATTACTACGCCCTTCCCGTGCTGGCGGAATTGCCGGCGACCGACAGTTCGTTCCACGATCCAGATGGTATTGACGGATGCATGTACGCAGTTACGGCTGTTGACACGTTTGGCTATGAATCGGACTTCTCCACCCTCGTTGCAGCTCATCGTGTCGATCCGAAAGTGAAGGACATCCTCGTGTTGACGAACTCAGGGGGGACATCAAATTTCGTGCTCTTTGACACAGTGCGGCAGTTTTACAACGGGCTCCTTTCCGGGTACGACTTTGACATATATAATTATGCCGAGTCGACCAGTTATCAGCACTGTCCCGACTACTCCCCCTTGTGCATGGATTGGCACGACCTCATGCCGTACCGTCTGATAATAGTGGATGACGGCCTGCTGGATCGCGTGATGTACGCGTCGTATGAGAATGCCACTCACGCGTTCACCATGTACCTGCAATCGGGCGGCACGATGGCGTATTTCGGCTCATTCAGCGCCATGTTTGCGGTAGCGCTGAACGCCAACAGCGCGACTAAGAGTTATCCGCTTAATCACGACCTGATTCGTCGATTCTTTGGCGTCGACTCTGTTTTCTATGTCGGGGTGGGTCACTACTTCTTCACCGGCACCGTGCCGATCGCTGACACCGCGTTTGGATTTCGGACGGCCCAGAGCGCTGATGGCCAACTCCCGTCCATTAGCTTTGACACAGCACGTCAACCGTTCACCAGCAATCTGTCGCTGTTTTGGCCTGAGGGATCGCCGCCAAGTGTTTCGACATTCAGTGTCAATGACGCCGGCACGATCAGCCACCGATATCTGTCCGGCTACCCGTTGACGTCTATGAGCGAAAACAAGGCGGTGGGTGTGCGTACAGAAAGCCTGTTCGGAGCGGCCTATTTGTTCGGATTCCACCTCTGGTACATGGTGCCAGAGCAGGCGCGAGAATTGATCGACTATATCATGCAGCGGATCCCTACGGATATCAACGCGCCACCCGAGGAACTTCCCGCCTCGATGCATCTTGAACAGAATTACCCGAACCCGTTCAATGCAACGACCTCGATCAGGTTCGAACTCGGTAAGACCGACGATGTTTCTCTCGAGTTGTTTAATATCCTTGGGCAGCGCATTCGGGTGCTATGTCATGAGAGGCGGCCGGCCGGCTCTCATCAAATCGAGTGGGACGGCCTTACCGACCAGGGGACGCCGGCAGCTTCGGGCGTATATCTGTACCGGCTCAAATCCGGCGACAGGGCAATAGCACGGAAGATGCTTCTGTTGAAATGAACTTTTCGATCCGAAGCTCAGCTAAGGGCATGCGGTCAACATTCCCTGCACAAACAGGAAATCCACGAGTTGTTGCAGGTCGGAGATATCCACCGAACCGACGCCGTCGACATTATTCTCATCCGGACAGTAGGACAGGGACTGGCCTTGAAAGAGGAACTCGACGATTGCGGTGAGGTCGGAGATATCGACAATGTCCTGAAAGTCGCCGTCCGTATTGCCGCGCGTGCCGGTGCAGCAGGGCACTTCGGTCCACCCGGAGAGGCGAGCCAATAGCCACCAGAACGCCTTCCCTTTCTGATAGCAATTGAAACAGTGCGAGTGTGCACAACCGGCGCAATCCGGGCAGGCGTTGGTGGCGCACCAATCCGCGCACCACGCGCAGGCGTCAGACTCATACGGATAATAGGTGCCATCTGGTGAATAGCTTTCGATATCGGCGAAGTCGAACAGCACCTTGCCGTTCTGAAGGCAGTAATTCCTGATCTGGTTGTTGCGAACGTACAGGTTGCCGGCAGGCCCACCGCCATCAAGGTGTCCTGTCATGTAGACGAATACAACGCCCGGATATTCCTGTTCCAGGCCGTCCATGGCGTCCAAATAGGCGGCGGTTCCGGCCGAATCATTGTCTGACTGACCTCCGCACCAGGACCACATCACCACATTGATGGTATTTCCTGGTTGATCGAGACGTTGCCGGGTGATTGGCACCCAGGAGGTGTCTCCCATTGTCCCTAAGTCATCCCCGTACTCAAAGACAGTCAGAGTTCCGGTTCCCGCGTTGAACGCATACAGCGTGTCCTCGGCGAGCAACATCTGCATGCCGGTCAGGATCTGGCTTCCGTGCGACGTGTGGCCATAGAACAGAGTGAAGCTGCTTCGGGCGGTTCGGATCACGTCCGGCGGGATGGCGACGAATCGCTGCGAGGCCAGATGATCGGCGGTCAACGGCTCTGACCGTGCTATCGGTGCTACCAGCAGGAATGTCAACAATGTGATGGCCATAAGTTTGAAGACTGAATCACGGGTGCGGGGCATGTTCGACTCCTATCATTGTGAGGCGTGTAGGCGCAATATATACCATGCACTCTACGTTCTGTCAATCGATTTGGGTCGATCCGAAAAGCGTTCGCCGAGGGCCCGAATTATGCTGTTTCGCGCGGGTGGTCTTTTGAGTAGATTCTGCGCGAGAACAGAACTATGGACATCATCGGAAAACTCGCATCGCTTGTTCCACATGACCGGATCTCCACCCACTCGGACCACCTTGCTGTCGCCTCTCACGATGAGTCATCATTGGCACCGGTAACACCGCGCGCGGTTGTCTGGTCTATGAATGCGGCTGAGGTTTCGGCAATAATTCGTGCCTGCATCGAAGACAACACCCCCATTACCACGCGTGGCGCGGGTTCGGCATTGGAGGGGTCGACCATTCCGCTGGCGGAGGGAATTGTGCTCGATCTCAGCCGGATGACAAACGTGCTCAATATCTGGCCGGAGGATTTGCAGTGCGAGGTCGAGCCGGGTGTAATCTACGACCATCTGAACAATCGGCTAAAGCGTGACGGGCTCTTCTTCCCTCCGTCCCCCGGCGGCTCCGGGGATATTGCGACGGTCGGCGGGATGGTAGCTACTAATGCGAGCGGCATTTACTCGGTGAAATACGGCGGCACGCGCGAATATATTCTGGCGCTCGAAATTGTGACGGGTACCGGTGAGATACTGCGCCTTGGCAACCGCGCCGTCAAACGATCAAGCGGGTACAATCTGGTTGAACTGATCGCCGGATCTGAGGGGACATTGGCAGTCATTACCGCCATCACGATGAAACTGTCCGGTATCCCTGAGGACCGCCTGCAAACGGCGTTTCGATTTGACACCGAAGTGGCCGCCGCAAGGGCTGTCTCAGAAATGCGACGGTACGGGCTGGACCTGGCCGCCGTCGAATTCTTGGACCGTCGTCTGCTAACCGCGCTCAACAAGCTCAAGGGGTACAACTTGGCGGAAGTCCCCTGTTTATTTCTTGAGTTTCACGGACCCAGACCTGTCCTTGATTCCAACAGTGAGGCGGCCGAGAACATCTGTTCAGAATTAGGCGGTACGCATCTCGTCCTTGCCGAAGGTCACCGTCCGTGGGAGATCCGCCACTGGGCCACTGATGCCATTAAGCACTGGAAACCCGGCTACAGCATCATTCGGAATGACATCGCCTTTCCTATCTCCAAACTGCCGGAAATGGTCGACTATTGCCACCAGTTGGGGGACGAAAACGGGATTGAGATATTCACATTCGGTCATGTCGGACTGGGTCTTTTGCATGCTCTAATGGTAGCAGACAAGACGGACACTGTCATGTGGCAACGTGCAATGGATATTAACAAGAGCATCATTGAAAAGACCATTGGCGTCGGTGGCACGATCTCCGGCGAGCACGGCATCGGACTTGGCCACAAGGATCAGTTCGAACTTGAGCATGGCCGTTCGGTCGAGTTAATGCGTGCCATCAAACGCCAATTCGACCCGCACAACATTCTTAACCCGGGCAAGATATTCGACGTCTGACGTTGCGCGTCAAACTATCTGACAAATCAGATTCATTTCCTCCAGACAACGTTTCGGCCACACTGTTAGCTCGGTCCATAATCCTCGTCGAACCCCCACTAAGAGGCTATCAGGGAGCATGTTTGTCTACCTTATTATCCATAACCAATTGTGCAACAAAATCTTTTGCCAGTCACCAATAAGGCATACGTGTCAGTACGTATTGAGGTATTTAACCTCATAAAACACAACGACTTTTGTCTCAGGAATGAGTTTTTCTGCCGATATAGAGGTAGTGAGAAATGACACTATCATGACAAAAATATAGAGGTATAGAATGGGACAAAGACAACTATGGGCAGCGCTTACGATCGGCTGGCTCATTGTTTTCCTGGCTACCCCGGCCTCAGTGCTGCGGGCGGCGTCGCTTTCGGAGGGACCCGACGATGCCACCTGCCTGGGTTGCCATGATGGCTACGACAAATCGCTCGACAGCACACCGCATCGCCTCAGTTCCCAGATTAAGAATCCGTCTGCAGCGGTTGCGTGTGTGAGTTGCCACGCCGGGGGCGCCGTTCATGCCGAAGACCCGAGCGCGGCCAATATCTCCAATCCTTCCCGCCTTGTCGGGCATGACGCGGTCAAGGCATGCGCAAGCTGCCATCAAGCACATCGCGAACTCGACAACTACGGGTTCGACGCTCACGCCGTTCAGGAGACCAATTGCGCGTCGTGCCACAAAGTGCACAACGCCGCTGCAATGTCGTCACTGCGAGACAATGATGCAGCATTTTGTGGATCGTGTCATACGGAATCGGCCACCATGTTGTCCCGCCGGTCCAACCATCCGGTTCGCCAAGGCGCGATGTCCTGCCTCAGTTGCCACCAGTTTGCGAAGCGGTCAGATCGCAACCAGGCGTATGACTTGAACCGGGTCTGTCAAGACTGCCATCCTGAACAATCAGGGCCGTTTCCGAATGAACATGCCGTGGCGACATCGTACTCGGTAGAGGGGGGCGGCTGCGTTGAATGTCATAACCCACACGGCAGCGAAAATGACCACCTGCTCAAGCAGTCCGGCAACCGGCTCTGCCAACAGTGTCATGTGGTGCCGGGGCACCAGACCGCCCACAGCGGCGCGTACGCCAACTATGACTGCGTGGTCTGTCACACCGACACCCATGGGTCGTTCCAGGACTGGCGGTTTCTTGATCGCGATCTGGGCGCAAAACTCGGCGATGGCAGTTGCTACTGCCACAGCCTGAATTGAGAGGACGGCACACTATGAAAAAGCTGATCAACAGAGCGATTCTTCAAGTGCTGACCGTGCTCTCCGTGGCGGGGACCGCCCAGTCGGCAGGTCAGGGATCCGGCAACGTGACGCTGGGGTACACCTTCTTCGATGAGGAAGGGAGTCTGGCGGTCAACCAGGAGACCTACAACACTTATGAAGGGTTCGGCCTGTCGTTGAACCAATGGCGCTACGCGTTCGACAACGGCATGAACCTCAGCGCCCATCTGAACAACATCACGCTCAACAACCGCCGGCTGCGGGCCATGCTTTCCAAGCCCGGTCTGTTTAGCATTGCGGTGCAGAACAATCAGTACCGGCGTGTGTACGATTTCGACGGCAACCGGTTTACGCGTCGTCGCACGACAGGTGCCCAGGCAACATTCCAACCGCATAAAGCTGTGAAGCTGTTCGGCGGTTTTGGCCTGACCGAAAAGTTCGGCAACAACTTCGCCGTGAACGCACCAATTGCCGATACTGTTGTCTCACAGACCGATTACAGTCACTCCAGCTTCAACGTTGGAGCGCAAGGATCGATCCGGCAGGGGTATCTTCGCGCCGAATATCGTCACTTCGCGTTCGACGACAAGACAACAGCCAATTCTGATCGGAATGCCGATAACTTCGTGCTTACGGCTTCAGCCAATCTCCCCCGCTATGATTGGGTCATCGTGTCAGCGGGATATATCTACCGGGTCGACAAGGTCGACGCCTCGACCGTGGAGCTGAAAACGAATCAGGGCTGGGGCGGATTCAAGCTGTACTTACCGAAGCAGGTCGTGGCGGATTATCGCCTGTTGTACGCGGTTAGCGACCATGTGGAGCCAAAACTCACCACCGACAACACTGTTCACACAGTATCGCTTGGCAAGAACTGGCCGCGCTATGGCGGGCTGAGAGTCGGGTATGAGTATCGCCTCAGCGACAATTTCACCAGCAAGACATCGTCCAACGGCTTTCTGGCCAACGGCTGGCTGCGCCCGACCGATCGGCTCAACTTCAATGCTCAGGTAGCAGCTCGTAGCAAGACAGTCAAAGAAGGTGCCACGCTCTTGGGTGATGAGGATATCACGCGTCATCTGGTGAAGGCTGCGTATCGTGACACGCTGTGGGGATCGATCTCAGCGCAGTGGCAGGGACGGGCGCGCAGCAATGACGATATCAACACTAAAGTCGACTATAACACGCTGACGACTTCTCTGACGCTTCAGCGCAAGGAGTACGGTGCGCTGACTTTCATCTACAGCTATTACACCGGAACGTTCGAGAACAGAAGCGACAATGTCGATTACGAGTTTGGTGACCATGTGATTTCCGGAACCGTGTACCCAAGGGGGTATCGCAACTTCACGGGCGACTTCGGTGCCACCTATTATCGCAGCAAGAAGGACAATGATGTTGAAAAGTTCAATCTGAATTTTGGCCTCACATATTCGTTCATGAACGATCATCACCTGGTAGTCAGGTACAACGTGTTCAACTACGATGACTACCTGCTTCGTGATGCCTATTACACCGCGAACATTGTTGAAGTGAATCTTATAAAGGACTTTACGTTTTAAGGAGAGTACTATGAAGTACGGGAAAGTGATCCTCGTCGTCCTTGCCTTGGCGCTGATCGCAGTCTGGGGCTGCGAGCGCAAGGTGGTGAATGAGTACACGAACACGACCGATGCAGCCGGGTGCGTCAATAGTTGCCATAACGACTCTGATGGCGCTCTTCAGCAGGCCGAAGGTGAGTGGCAGAATTCTATCCACGCTTCCGGCAACAACATTGACTATACCAACCGAGGCGGTGGTTCCGATTGCACCAAGTGCCATGATCACCAGGGATTTCTCGATTTTCTGGCGACCGGGACAGTATCCGCCCCTTATTCTAAGGTTAGCGCTATCGGCTGTTTCACCTGCCATGCTCCACACAGTACTTTTACGCTGGAGTTACGCACGGTCGCCCCATACACAATGCCGGCTGGAAACGTATTTGATCACGGCAATGGCAATCTTTGTGTGAACTGTCACCATGTTCGCGACAAAGCTTCTACTATCGTCGCTGCCACCGACAGCTTCACGATTGATACTCGCTGGGGACCGCATCACGGGGCACAGGGTGAAATGGTCAGCGGCACGGGCGGCTATTTATTCGCCGGATATACATACGACAGTGATCCACATGCCAGTGTGGTGCGCGAAGCCTGCGCTGGCTGCCATATGGGGAATGTGCAGACTCATGATGGATATGATGTCGGCGGACACAGTTTCAACATGCGCGCACTCGAAGATTCGACTATCACTATGGTGAAATATTGCTCCAGCGATTCGATCGGCTGCCACGTAACCAAGTGGACGAATTTCGATATGCTTGAAGACTCAGTCGACTATGACGGAGACGGCGAGTTGGAGGGGTGCCAGTCTGAAACTCATGGCATGCTTGATTCACTTGAGGCATTGCTCATTTCCCGCGGCCTTCTTACGTTACAGCAGGGTTCCTATTTGCCAGCTAAGCAAAAGAAGGTCCTTAAGGATGAAGCTGGAGCGGTCTACAACTTCCTTTTGATCGAAGAAGATCGTTCCTTCGGTGTGCACAATTTCGCGTACATGGCCGGGCTTCTGCAATCGTCAATCGAGTATATAGAAAGCACGATGCCGACCTCCAGCAGACCCGATGAGAATCAACTCTATTCATCTCACTGAATCGACCTGAGGAGCAGATAAACTCAATAGCCCCTGCCGCGCGGCGGGGGCTATTTTCATTTTGATCGGCAGAGTATGCCGGAGACCGGACTCGAACCGGTACGCCCCTTAACGGAGCAAGGGATTTTAAGTCCCTGGTGTCTACCAATTTCACCACTCCGGCAATCTTTTCAGGATAATGACTTACGGGCTTTTGCGCCACAGTCTTTTCTGCCTCTGTGACCAATTTGTGACCGGTTGAGAAATCCAACGCCCCAATAGCCTTCCGGCGGTGGCTCGGCGACAGGTGCGCGTAGCGCAACGTCATCGTGATCGTCTTGTGCCCCAACAATTCCTTTACGGTCAGGAGGTCCACGCCCGCCATGACGAGGTGCGAGGCGAAGGTATGGCGCAAATCGTGAAAAGAAAAGTCCTCTAATTTGGCGCGGCGAATCGCGTTGTAGAACGCCGTCTGCATGCTCGTCACCGTCGAGCCGTCCTGCCGCGTGAAGACCTTTCCCGCGGTCGCCGGTAATTCTTGGAGAGCGGCCACGACTGCGTCGGCCATGGGAATTTCCCGCGCCTGTCCATTCTTGGAGTGACGAACGTGGATGATGCGATTCGCTAAGTCGACGTCGTTCCACGCGAGATTGAGGATTTCACTCTTCCGCATGCCGGTGTACAGCGCCACGATCAAAATGGGGCGCAAGTGCAGCGCGGCGGCGGCGAAGAGCCGCCCGATTTCTTCGTGCGTCAGGAAGCGCACGCGGCCCGGCGGTTCGCGGAACAAACGGACCTTCTTGACCGGATTGGCGTCGGCGAATTCCCACGCGACGGCCTTCGAGAACGCGTGCTTCAGGCACGCCAACTCCTTATTCACGCTCGCCGGACCAACCTCCTTGCGGCGGTCAGCCTTGAACTGTTCAATTGTGTGCGGCGTGATGTCCACCAGCCGTTTGCCGCCGAACCACCGCGCCAAGACGACCATGCACCGGTGATCCCGCTCCGCGGACAGCTTGTTCGTGTCGGCGAACTTCAGGTACTCCGCGGCCAAGGTCTCGAACGTGGTCTCCTTCTTCTGCTTCACGTCGAAGAAACGCCCCTCGGCGATCTGCACCTGGCGCTTGGCGAGCGCCCGTTCGGCGACCTTCCGGTTGGAACCAATGGCTTCCCGGTGACGCCTGCCGCCCGCGTAGTAGTCGATGTACCAGGTATCGCCGCGTTTCGTTATAGCCATACTATTGCTTTCACCTCTCTATATGTAATGCGCGACCGCGCCGACGGGCAATGGAAATCCGTCGACGCGGCCACGGTTCTACAGGTTACTCCGGCTGCACCTTGTTCTTCTCAATCCACGCCAGCACGTCCTTCTTGTCGAAGCACACGCGCCTGCCAAAGTGGACGAACGGCAATTCGCGCCGCTGGCTGACCCACGCGTCGATCGTGTACGGACTCAGGCGCAACAGCGCGGCAACCTCGCGCTTCGTCAGGTACTCGCGGTCGTCTTTCATCGGGACCTCCCGCGCGGCCGGAAGAGCGACTCCAGGTCCTGGCAGTTCTCCACCTCGTGCTCAGGCTCCGGCAATACTGCGTGGCGCGCCTCGATGAGGCGATCCACATCAGCGACCGGCAACCCGTATCGCTGCGCGTTGAGGGCGAGCGCGCGCTCGACGTCGGGTTGCCACGCCCGCGCTGGGCGAACGAACGCCGTGGTAATCGGCACGGCGGGACGTTCGCCGATCTTCACGATGGCGTGGCGCTGCGGCTGGAGTTGGAGCGCGGCAATGCGTTTCTCCAGTTCTTCGCCGGGACTGGAGAACGTCCGGCTCGACAACTCCTGCGTCCGCACGTGCTCGTAGAACGGCACCACGGCGCGCGTCCGCGACCGGCCCCGCGCGCGGCTCGTGGACGTCGTGTGCGACGACGTCGACCCGCTCATGGCCGATGACGAGGCGGCAGCCGCGCTGCTCATACTGGAGAGTTCGGACGACTGCAGCACGTCGCCGGTCACCCCGCCGTACGAGAGCCCCTGGCCGTCCGCTGACCCGTCGACGGACGCGAACCCGGCGCCGGTACCCTCGAAGCTGGCCTCGCTGTCACTCTCGCTCATCGCTTCACTCTCGCTCACTGACGAGCCGCGAATGGTGCGCCGACTCTCCTTCGGCAGGAGCAGTGTCCGGTACAGTTCGTCCTTCACGACGTCACCGCGGAATTCCCCCGGGAAGACCTCGCGCGCGAGCAGCGCACAGTCATCGTAGCTGCACCCGAAGACGACCTTCAGGCGGCAGCACGACAGCGCGCCCGCCAGCAGTCGACTCGTGTCGTCCTTCGCGCGCAGCTGCTGGAGGTTCTGGAACGCCAGCGTGAAGAACACCCCGCGCTTCCGCAACGCTTGCAGCGCGTACGTGAAGTCCGGCGACGTGATCTCATCCGCTTCGTCGAGCGCGACGTGAAGCGGGTTTTCCTTCTTGGTCTGCTGCGTCGCATTGTTGCACAAGTGATCGATGGCGAGCATGCTGAGCAACACCTGACACTCGCGCGCCACCTTCACCGGCTGGAGGTTCAGGAGGACGATTTTCCCCTTCGCGCGGATCTCCTGCCAGTCGAGGTTGCACGCCGCGCCACCGACGACCCGACGGATCGGGTCGTTCAGGATGAACTTCGCCGCGCGGTTCAAGGTGCTCTCGATGAGCACCTCCTTGTCCGCGCGGCGCGCGATGGCGTCGAATTCCGCCCACTCCGCGCGCACGAACGGGTTCTCCACCTTCGAAAGCACGTGCTGGCGAAAGCGACCGTCGCTCAGCGAGAGGAAGTGCAGGATATCGGAGAGCGTGTACCCGCCCTCAATGAGCGCAACGAGCGTGGCGCGCTCGCGGCGTTCGAGGCGCGGCTTCACCTGGTCGTCCTGCTCGCGGAACGCCTTGGAGATGGCATGGTACGTTATGCCCGCGTGCGTACTCGACTCGAGTCCGTTCCGCTCGAGGACGTTCAACTGAAACGCGTAGTTGTCGACGGCGTCGTTCGCGTCCAACGCCACAATGTCCCCGCCACGCCCTCGGGCGACGGCATAGTGGAGGCAGTCCCAGTACAGATCACCGTGCGGGTCACCGACCACGACGGGAATCCGGTGGTCGATGCAGAAGCGCACCTTCGCCTTGAGCAGTTCAGATTTGCCCAGCCCGGTTTTCCCACAGATGATTTCGTGCAGGAGCAAGTCCTCGCGCGTGAGGACGACGGGTTTCCCCGTCGTCCGTTCGTGGCCAATGAGGAAGCCGCTCATGACCCACCGTCCTCGCCGCCCTCGTACACGCGGCGGTCGTACTCGCTGATAGACTCGTCCCACAATTCCTCCGGCAAGTCGCGCTTCACCTGCTGGATGAAGGTGGCCCGGTCCAGGGCGGCCTGCGCCGCCTCGGCCCGGAGCTGGTGGCCAATCTCCGCGCGGAGCGACGACCGCGCTTCCAACTGGGCGAGCGAACGCGCGTTGCGCTTCACGATATCCCGGATCGGGTCGACCGGCTTCGGCGGCGTCAGCTGCCGCGCGCGGGCGAGCGACTCGATCATGCCGAGGCGGTGCTGGGCCACGGCGAGCTGGTGGCGGCTCACCGTCTCCCGCGCCTGGACGAACGCGACGGCGGTCTCGGTCCGCTGCCGCACGTGGTCCGTGACGATCTGCCGCCGGATGGCCAGCACCTGCTGAGCATAGCGGAGGGCTTTGCTACTCTTCATCGTCGTCCTCATCGAACGAGATCTGCCGCGCGCTCTCAGCGTAGCTCCGGTCAATGGCCCGCATCTCCCGCCCGAGGTTCTCGAGCACGCGCTGCTCGGGCGACTTGGTGATGTTCTCGACGATTTTGTACGCGCCGTAGGCAGCGCAGCCGAGGAGGACGGTGGCGATCACGCCATCGACGAAACCGTCGTTGTCATTGTCTTCGTTATTATGATTCGACATGGTTATCTTCTTTCATGCGTTTGCGATTTGCGATGAACCTCAGCGTCATGGACGTGAGGGCGAAGCTGCAGAGACCGAGTTTGACGAGCGGAGCCACAGGCGCGAAGCTCGCCACGAAGAGGGCGAGCACTTCGGCCACAGTAGCCGCGAAGTCAATGAGGGCTTTGACATTTTCGTTCATAGTGTGGTACCCTCGAATTCTCATTTGTGTTTGCACGGTCATGCGCCGGACCAAATCAGACTGGCGTATGCCGCAATACCACCCTGCCGACTGCGAACCCTGCCAAATACAGGGATTCCGGTCGGTGGGTTTTCACATTCGGCGGGAGCGGCAGTCCGAGGGGACTACAAAGCCGCACGCAATGTGCGTATTCGCAATACTATGATTTTGAACATGTGCTGTTTGTCCACCAGCACATTGCAATCGAGGTGGGACCGCTCATAACACGGGCCCGATGAGGGAAAACTATGTCCTGCGCTAATATTTCTTCTGGTGATTGAATGTCAAGCGGAAATTTCCGGTCAGTCCAAAAATGTGCAGAATCTATACACGTGCGGAGCGCGCATAGTCGTGGATTATGAGTTCGCGTTAACTCGCGAGATCGAGGAGTTTACGCCGCGCATCCGCTGAAGCCGTAGACAACCACGCCGAATCCAATATTGTGGTCACCTGCTGCAGGTCAAAATCCACTTCGGCGGTGCAAAATAGGAAGCGACCTCTCGAGTCAGAGACTTCTCTCACCGCGTCCATCATATTTCGCTGCCGCACGCGCGCGGGATCGTCGCCAGCGCCGCTCCGCCGTAAGTCTTCGGGGCTCGCGCGAGTAACGAACAGCACCTGAAAGGTTAGCGGCGCATGGGCCTCAATCGCCGCTCGATTGGCCGCTTTAATGTCGTTCCAGTTCTCAACCACGAATCGCAAGTTCGCTGTGTCCGCCGTATCTCCAGCGTATGTGTATCGCCGCCGGTGCAGTCCTTCACTGAGGTAGCGTTCGTACCCAAAGGCTTTCTTGCTAATACGCTTCAAATCCATCGTTCCCGTGTCGTACTCAAGAAAGTAGTGCGACAACGTCGTCCGGCCGTTTGCCGTGCGAACAATTAGGCTGAACAGAGCATCCGGCACGACCGGAACGATTTCTTCCTTACCGTCCACGTCGACGATCACGCGATCATTGAGGCCACCCTGCAGCCACGTTCCAATTGATACTTTACTCTCCGTCCCGCGACACGCCAGTTCGAGGCAGGCTCGGAAATGCGATATCCCTAACTCGTGCCGTAAGAAGAACGACGTGACGGCGTTCTTCGCTAGTACCGCCTTGAACTGGCGGGGCGTTAGACCCGTCCGTTCCGCCAAGACGTCGGCTGCCGCCGGACCGACAGCGTACACCATGGGACGCTCCGTGCGATGCCCCCGGCCCACCGGCTCATCCCGCAAGTGCTGCCACACGAGGTACCCGTGCTCGCGCAGCTTCTGGCACCGGGCGCGGAGCCCGGACAAGCCGAAGCCGTACGACCGACCCTCTTTCGGCGGCTCCTGCAAGAGCGCGTGTAGCAAATCCACGCTGACGTACCGATACTCATAGGTGAGCCACAGAATTTCCCGATCTCGGTCGTTCGGCGTGAAGGGCTTCGCTCGGCGCATAGTCTCCTCGCTGTTTGCGTTCGGCAGAAATTTACGCCGGGGAACAGAATTGTGCATCAGAAGCAATCCAAACTGCTCCAAGTGCATCCAAAACAAATGAGAATTCTGGAACCTCACTGCTTCTCTCTGCATCGGTATTTCGCGCGCGTTCGTCGGCGGCCGTGTGGCTCCGCGCCGCGGTCCGGCAACGGACAGGCGGCGCGGGAACCCCGCCCCTCCATTCCAGGGTGTTCGCCACACGCGACCGCCCGACTGCCGTCTATTTCGTCGCGGCCCGGAAGCGGTCACCCCTGCAAAGGATTGTCACCGCTGGAGGGCTGCCGACCGAAGCCGAGCCGCCGCATACCGACATAGTGGAGGGCCTGCGGCGGCGGGGTCGCCCATGGTGGGCGACCGGCGGAGCCGACACCTTTCGCGGTCCCTCCCGCGACTAACCGAAGCCACATACTATCGTCGCGGGAGGAAGAAAGGTGTCGGGGAATAGACGGCAGTCGGGCGGCGAAGCGAACGACATCCCGACAGTGGGACAAGGAGTTCCGGGCGCATAAAAGTGGAAGCATTCTCTACGGGAATCCACCACCACTTTTTGCGGTGGTCCGCTGCGATTTTGGCGGACCACGTTACACTGGAGGGATGGAGTGGAGTGCCGCTGACCGACGAACGCGCGCTTTCTTGGCCGTCGAATAGCACTTGCTGCCGACGGCACTACAAACACCAACAGAAAAATCAACAGCCAACAGACTGCTCCCGCACCCGGCAGACGAGGGTCGCCCTCGTCCGCCGAGCCCGTATCGCCATTAGCGCGCTCCGGCGTCCGGTTCGCTCACCGGTGGTTTACCGGGAACGATCGGGAGCGCGACGGGAGGGGGCGCGGGAAACGGTCGCGCCGTCTGCACTGCTCCGTCCGGGCCGATGGTCTGGAAGATGGGCGCGAGCAGGCGTTCGGGATGCGTGAGCGAGTAGCGGTTGAAGCACGACAGCGCAATGAGGTCGAGCCGTCGCTGCGCGCCCTGCAGCCCGCGGAGAGCGTCGAGCATGTGGGCAAGGCGTTTCTCCGTGGTGGTGACGTAGAGGATGCGGAACGACAGGATGCCGAGCTTCGCGCTCGCCGCTCGCGACTGCCAGAGGTTGAGGTACGCGAGGAACTTCGCGCGCAACCGACCCAAGTCAGTGGTCCCGCGATCCACCTCCAAGCAGTAGTGGAACTCTCGGCCGTCCGCCGCGAGCGTGAAGAAGCCGTCCGGCACAATCGGGACAACTCTCATGCCGTGGTTCACGGCGACCGGCTGCCCGAAGCGGAACGCCTTCCCCGACTGCCAACGCGCGAACCTCAGGCCGGTGCGGTGGCGGAGCGCCAGCGCCAGTCCGACCCGAAAGTCGATGATGCGCAAGCTATGCTCGCCGACGCTCGCGCGCGACCGCGAGGTCGTCTTCGCGTTACCGCTCGCAAACTGCGCCCCGGCGCGTCCGAGCGTGTACAGGAACGCCGCTGACCCCTCGCCCATGCGGACGGGCCGAACGTGCCGCCGAAGAAAGCCGTGCTGCCAGAGGCGGCGCAGGCGCTTCCGGGCGCGGCTCGCCGACGGGAAGCAGAGCGCGCGCACGTGATCCGTGGTGAGTACCCCGTACTCGGCGACCGTGCGCAGGAGACCCCGGTCGCGCTCGGTGAGCGCCATGGGCGGCTGCTTCCTCCGGGTTGTGCGGTGGTGTCGTGCGTGCATAGGAATCAGGGAGTGATTGCCTCGGTCATCGAGAGGAAGGCGACGCCGGTGGCGACGGCGCTGAACATGCGGAGCGCGTAGCGCTCCGGTCGGCCGCCCGGCGTCGGCAGGCGTGGCTCTAAGTGCGGGTACCGCGAGCAGAGCGCACGCGCTACCATGCGCTTCGTGGCCGTGGCGTCATGCGCAACTGCGCGTTTGGCCGCGTCCCACGCAATGCGGGAAACGGCCACGTTGCGTTTCGCCAAGAGTGCATCCAGCGTCCCCAGGATTTTCGCGACGCCCGCGGCGTCCGCGTGCGCGCCCGGTAGGGCGTCCGTGATTGCCACGTGGCGCGGTTGCCACTCGTCGAGCAGGCGCACGAGGACGCGCTCCAGCACGGCGAGGCGGGACTGCCCGGGTCGCGGTCGCCGGAGCGACTTCACCTGGCAGTCTTCCAACTGGCCCGCGCGGAAGAGCGCGACGCCGAGTTCGCGGATGCCCGGATCAAGGGCGAGGAGCGTGTGGACGGTGGTCATAGGCGTGGAGGATGAAGAGGAAAAGTGCCCGGCGGGATTTCTTCACCTGGTCGGCTGGCACCGCCATCGCCTCGCGGAACGCGCGGTACACGACGCTGCGGTCGTGGTTCCCGCAGATCTGCCGGTAGAGCGAGAGCCGCGCGATGTCGCCGAAGCGCACGGCGATTTCGAGGGCGAGTGCGTCCGCCGCGGTGCGCGGCGCAAAGGGTGCTGGGGCGTGGGTCGTCATAGGGGCTTCTTCGCGGGCATCGCCTGGCGTTCCGTGATCACACGGCGGTGGTGCTTGAGCCGCTCCAGGTAGAGGACTTCCACCGGCACTTTGAGAACCGCCGCGAGCTTCAACAGGTTGTCGAGCGTCGGGACCTTGCGACCGTGTTCCCAGTGCGCGAGGTGCGCCGGACTCGATAAGCCGAGCGCGTGCGCGACCTGGTACAGCTTCAGGTTGGCGCGGCGGCGGTAGTAGCGAATGGCGTTTGGTGTGGGGCGGGGCATGGTGACAAGGCATTTGGTGAACGTGCGTGGAGCGTACGCGAGGGCACGGATCGGCTCAATTGCCGGGAAGAGCAACTCGCGGTGGATATCAGGGCGGAACATCGGTGGGAGACTACCGATTCCCTCAGCAACCGAAGAAAAACCGAAGATGGTGGATAAAAAAATACTCCTCTGCAGGTAGTGTCGCAAAAGAGCCGTCCGTTCGACCGAGATTTCCCCTCCGAGTCGAGCCACCATACCGCACGACCCGCCGGTCTGCAAGTCACAGGTTTTCCACAGCGCATTGCCTCGGGAAATGCGGTTTTCCCCGCTAGGCGAGCGCGAGCGGTCGGCGTACGGTGGAACGCATGCCGCTCCAGCAACCGCACATCGACGAACTCAAGCGAATCTACCGCGCAGACTTCGGTCGTGACATTTCCGACGCAGATGCGTGGGCGATGGGCACGCGCCTCATCGCCCTGACGCGGCTCCTGCTCGCGTCTACCAGCGTACTTCACTCAGAGCGTCGCGGTGAAGATGGTCCCGGACGTGCCGACGCCCACGAGCACCTGCCCGCTCCACGCGAGGTCTCGGATTGAGAGCGTCGCCGGGTCGTTGCCGATCTTCGTCCACGTCGCGCCGTCTAGAGAGCGGTAGGTCTCGGCTCCGGCGACAATCCACGCCGTTCCCGCCCAGGCGACGGCACTGCCGAAGGCCCCGGGCAGCGTCGCCGGCGTCCACGTCTCGCCGGTCGTCGACCGGTACGCCTGGCTGCCGCAGACGAGCAGGAACGCGCTGCCGGACCACGCGACGTCGGAGACTTCTGCCGTCAGTTGCGCCCGTTCGGTCCAGGTGTGGAGGTCGGTGGAACGGAAGATTCGCGGCGTGCTGCCGCCTTCGATGAGAATCCACTGCCCGCCGCCGAAGCAGAAGCGACGGACCGATGACCACGGCATCGTCGCGGCGATTCGGCCCCACGTCGCACCCGTGACCGACGTGTCGACGACGTACTGCCCACCGACGTACGCGCTCGCCGCCAGGTAGGCACCGGACCACGCGACGGCCTCCGGCTGCGCGGTGTACGCGGTCAGTTTTGCGTACGCGTTCCCGTCTACAGACGTGTAGAGTCCCTGCAGCGACCGCGCGACGTACGTCGTCCCGGTCCAGACGACGTCGTGCAGCTGCCCCGTCGCGCCGGGGTACACGTAGGTCGTCGCCGCCCACTGGACCCCGTCGGTTGAGGTGAGACTCGCCACCGTCGTCCCTGCATCCGAGACGCCGACGGTGACGAACGCGGCGTCGCCCCAGCACGCGCCGCGGAGATGGTACGCCACGTCCGCGTGGCGCGCCGTCCAGAACGGCGTCGGTTTCGGCTCCGTGGGTTTGTCCTTGCTGCAGGCCGCCAGCAGGCAGAGCGCGGCGACGCACGCGCTCACGGTCAGAATTCTCCGAGTCCTCATTGCTTCTCCTCCGTTGGTTGCGGGGCATCAGCCCCGAAGATCGTGTGGATGGTTTTCGCGTAATTGCGCAGCATGTCGTCGAGGCTCTCCCGCCCGTAGACGTTCCACGTGGTGGAGACCCGACGATGGCCGAGAATATTCGAGAGCGATTCAATGCTGCCGTTCTCCGCCTTCCACAGGCGGGCGAAGGTGTGGCGGAGCAGGTGGCAGGTGAGCTGTCGGTAGCGGGGGTTCGGGTGCGCAAGCCCTGCGCGCCGACCAGCGTCGGCGACGATGCGGTTGACCTGGCGCGTCGAGAGTCGCTCGCGCTGCCGTGACGCGAAGACGTAGGCGAGCGGATCGGGACCGCCGATGGCGCACAGTGCCTGCCCGAGCCGCTGCGTCACCGGGATCACCCGCTGCTTGCCGCCTTTGCCGTGCTGCACGACGAGCAGGCGGCGCTCCACGTCGACGTCCGCTACGCGCAGCAGCGTCGCCTCGTGGCGGCGCATTCCCGTTTCAACCAAGAGCCGCAAGAGCGTCTGGTCGCGCGGGCGTGCCCCAGCCGCGATGAGCCGCTGGAGTTCCGACGGCGACAGGCTGAACTCGGCGTTCGTCATCTGCGACGGCACGCGCCCTTCGGGTTTCGACGGCATCCGCTCGACCAACGTCGCACGCACAATCTTCCTCGCAAAAAGTGAGCGTCCCATTCTTGTCAGAGTAGGACACTCCTGCGCTCTCGTAACCGCTTATTCCTTACACATCTAGCGTACCGCCCGCCGCCGGGCCGGTCAAGGCCGCGCGCGGTGGCGCGCCTCACTCGCGCTCATCCCAATCAG